>JAKLEJ010000450.1 GCA_022711695.1 Verrucomicrobiota bacterium
GACAGCCAGACGAAGTTGTACCAGTTGCGCATCTGCCATTCCAGGTCGCCCATCTTGGCGGGACGCGAGCTGGCCGGGGGCATCGGCTTGACCGGGCCGGTCAGGTAAGTGGCGTGCACATAGCGCACCTCCCCCATGGCCCCATCCAGCACCCGCTTGTAGAACTCGCGCCGTCCGAGCTCGTAGCGCCAGCAGAACCCGGCCACCAGCGCCAGGCTCTTCTCCTTGGCCTGCCGGGCCGACTCCAGCACCGAGCGCACTCCGGGCGAATCGGTGGCCATCGGTTTCTCGCAGAAGATGTGTTTGCCCGCCTCCACCGCCGCCCGCAGATGCTGCGGACGGAACCCCGGAGGCGACGCCAGCAGCACCACGTCCACGCCGCTGTCGATGACCTTCTTGTAGGCGTCCAGGCCCACGAAGCACCGGGCCGGATCCACCTTGACGCGCCCGGCCACCGCGGCCTGCCCGGCGAGGTTTCTCAGGCAGCCCTGCAGCGGCTCCTCGAAGGCGTCGCCCAAAGCCGTCAGTTCCAGGTTCTTGTCGGCGTTCAGGGCCTGCAAGGCCGCGCCCGAACCGCGGCCGCCGCAGCCCACCAGGCCGATCTTGAGCGTGGCCCCGGCCTCGGCCGCCCGGCTCTCGGAGCCCAGGATGAACGGGCCGGCCAGTGCGCCGATCACGGCGGCAGTGCCGGAGGTTTTCAGAAATTCACGCCGCGAGGCGCCAGCTTCGGAAGAGTTGTGCATAATCTGTGATTCAGTTTCCGCGAGTTAAGGGCCGCCGCCCCAGTCCGTCAAGGCGGCGTTTGCGGCAAAACCGGCCGCAGCTTGCTAGCTACCCGCCCGGCCCGGCGCAGCCCTGCCCTGCCGTGCCGCCCCGCCCTGCCCCTGAATCCGCGGCTTACGTGACTGGGGCTCGGCGGCGACAGCACTTGCCGAACACAGACGGCTGACGACGCATGAGATACGCGGATTCAGATCCTCCGGCCTGCGGCCGGAGAGCCCAAGACAGTATCTATTCTATACGGAGCGTCATAAACCCACGATGCCGGGTCAGGGGACCCGGCCTACAGGGGCTTGTAGGCCGCGTGCCCTCACGCGGCGAGACTTCTGACGTTGTGTATATATTGGCAGGGGAGCTGAGGGCCTTGCGGTTGCGGGGCCAAATCGGGCCGAGGGTTGCTTAGCCGAGGATTTTGGGGCCCCCTCGGAACCAACCGCCTCCGGACCGCCACTTGGCGGGCAATCGCCGGAGCCTGCGTTGGAGCAGGAGCGGTGGGGATGGGGCGCAGGAGGGCGCCCGGCTCTCTGCCGAGCCTCCTCGCGACGGAGCGGGCGCCGACCGCCCCGAGCCGTGAAATTACTTCAATCGTTCAGAAAAATTCTTGCGTAGCGCTTTTCGGCGGCCCATACTGCTGGCTCTTGGACGGAGCGCGGGGTGGAGCAGCCTGGTAGCTCGTCAGGCTCATAACCTGAAGGTCGCTGGTTCAAATCCAGCCCCCGCAACCAATTTACGGCCCTGAGACATACGTTTCAGGGCCGTTTGCGTTGGGTATTGCGAATGGCCGCTGTCTTGGGCGGGACTGTGGACGGGGCTTGCCGGAAGAAAGTGCCGTGAACCGACCTGCCTGCCGCTCCGCTGCTGGCGTGAAGATCAAGCTCGACGAGAATCTCCCCGAGTCCTTGCTGGCTCCGCTGGGGGCCTTCGGCCACGCCGTGGACACCGTGCGCCAAGAGGGCTTGACTGGGCAGGCTGATTCGGATGTTTGGCAAGCAGCGCAGCGCGCCGGCCGTTTCTTCATCACCCAAGACTTGGACTTCTCCGACTTCCGCAAATCCGCGCCCGGCACTCACGCCGGCTTGCTCCTGCGGCGGTTGCGGCTTCCGGGCCGACTGGCGTTGTCGAAGCGGGTCTTACATGCCTTCCGGACGGAAGACGCGGCGGCTTGGGCGCATTGTTTCGTGCTCGTCACCGACCGAAAAATCCGGGTGCACAGGCCAGCGTGAACAGCAGCGAGGCCCTGATTCAGGGAGCGGACACGGCGCGGGCCGTGCTCGAAACCACGCCTGCCTGCGCCGCGGCCCGGTTCTCTGCGGTGGCGCGGCTGGCAGGCCACAGGGGCAGGCTGCGGACGCCCAGTTCGTCAAATGGCTGATGGAGCACCAGAAGGAGGCCGGAGTCTTCACGACCGTTTCTACACTCGTAGATCAACTCTGCGACAAGCTCCTCCAGCTTTTGCAGGGCCTCCGCCTTCTCCGGCTCGGTGGCATCCTCGTCGTCCAGGATGGCTTCCCATTCCCGTTCCTTCGCCTGGATGCGCCGGGCGACCTCCAGGTCGTCCGGGGCGTGGCTGCGTTCCTGGGGCATGGCACCGGCATCGAGGGCAACGGCTTTTCCAGTGGTCTCGTCCACGGCGCTGGTGAGGCCAAGCTGCCGGCGGTAGATGGCCGGGACCTTGGCCACCAGTTGCATGGCGCGGATCGGCTCTTTGGGCGGATTGGTCAGAAGCCAGGCGACATAAAGCAGGCCCTTCTCGTGCTTCTTGGGGGCCTCCTGGCCATCGATGGTGATGGTCCAGTAGCCGCCGCCCTTGTGGAGGGCGTAGCGGTCCTTCCGGGCGGGGACAGACACCTCATCCGGCCTACGGTCACGTTGACTCGCGCCTGCCCAATCGCTCGGCCCGCAAGGGGCCTGCGGCTCCGCCGCATTCCTTTCGCCGCTTCCCAAGCGGCTCAAGTCTCCTATCCGGTGGGCGAGGGACTTGTCAAAGGCGGCGAGGACGGGTTTGAGCGCAGCGGTGGCGGTGAGTTTGCCGGGGCCGGCAAGGGAGACAAACCGCGCCAGCGGGATGTGGATCGAGCCGTGGCGGCGGATGGCTGCGTCCACCCTGGGGGTAAAGCTGGTGCCCGCCGGGGTCAAGAGAATGAATGGGTTCGGGATGGCGGCGCACAGGCCGGCGAGCAAATCGCCAGGAAACCGAGATCACATGGTCCGCCTGTCGTTTGGCTACAGCCCGATTTGTCCAAAATCCCAGGCCGCGTCGATACATCAGGCTCCTTCGGCCCTGGCCGCTCGGGTCTGGTTGAAGAAACTCGTCGGCAGCAAGGCCCGCGACCGCCGTGTCACCCGCGGACTGTAGCAGTGTGGCTGATCCCTCACGTCGTCGCTTTTCGGTTGATTTCACCCTCCAGCCGGCGCAACCGCTCGACCACGGCTGCCCACGTTGGCGGCTCCTCGAAGTACATTTCCCGCATCTCACGGTAATCCCGTTCCAGTTCCTCAAGCCGGGCGCTGTCAGGCAGCAGCCGGAAACTGCCGGGAACCGCCGTTGCATACGGGTCGCCGGTTTCTGCGAAGAATACCCGCTTGTGCTCCACCACGCGCCGCCGTAAATCGTCCCGCAGCAAGGCCCGTCGCCCGGCCTCGTGATCGGCCAGCACCGCCACATCCGCGTAGTGCCGCGAATACCGCGACCGCATCGCCTTCCCCTCGGCCCGGAGTGCCTCCACATGGA
>JAKLEJ010000451.1 GCA_022711695.1 Verrucomicrobiota bacterium
CTACGCCGCCGCCGGGCTCGTCTCCCACAGCAATGCCTTCTCCATCACCTGGTTCACCAACGACGCCGCCGGCCGGCGAATCGCCGAGCGCAACTCCAACGGCGAGGTCACCCGCTTCGCCTACAGCCCCGCCGGCGATCTCCTGGTTCTGACCGACGCCAACAGCCACTCCACCGCCTGGGCCTACGACCGCTACGGCCAGGTCACCAACAAAACCGACACCCTCGGCGCGGTCCTCTTCGCCTACCGCTACGACGCCAACGGACGGCTCACCAACCGCTGGACCCCCGCCAAGCTCGATACCGGCTACGGCTACGACGCCTTGGGCAACCTCACCAATGTCGATTACACCGCCAGCCCGGACATCCGCCTGGCCTACGACGCCCTCAGGAGCACTTTGCCCTCCCTGATGTCAGCCCAGTGGTGTGAGGCTTTGGCAATATTTTCTGAGCAACCCCTTTGGCCTCTGCTCAGATGGGGCCGATGAAACGAGATCTTACGCGGTGTGTCGAAGGGGATGAGGCGGTCCTGACCGGGGTGGTCGTCCGCCTGATGCGGCCCCAGGAATTGCGCCGGTGGAACCGGCTGATGAGCCGGCAGCACTATTTGGGCAACGCTCATCTGGTGGGGGAAACGCTCCGCTATGTGGTCGAACCAGGGCCGTTTTGAATTCATTGCGCTGGACCCTGGAAAACCCTAGATTCAGGGCGTGACAGTCGAGACGTTCAAGTCGGAGATCAAAGCCGCTTTGCGGAGTTACGAGCGGCATGTGGTGTGCCTGGAGAAACGGCTTCAGGGCCAGGAATGCGAAGCCACGCTCTACTCGCTGGTGTCGAAAGCCCTGGCGGCTTACGAGGGGCGCGCGCCCGGATTGCGCCATGGCATCGCCCTGGACAAGCATCTGACTGTGATCATCAGCCAGACGGAGAGCGAGCGTCCGCTGTGCGGGATTTACTTCAACCTCTCTTCCCCCTACCAGCGGGTCGCCAGCCGGCGCGCGCCGCGGCCCTCGTCCTGAGCTGGATGTCTTCCCGGGAAATCCGGGCGAGCGTCCGGATTATTCCGTGCGCGCCTCGTCACCGACCTGGGCTTGGCCGGCGGTGATGTCCGCCACGGCGTTCTGGCCCAGCCGTTCCTTCGAGACCTTGACTTCTCCCACCTTCAGGTTGGCCCGATAAAGAACCAGTTTCTGCCCCTGAGCCGGCATCTGTCCGGCCTGGAAAGCGATCACCACGAACTGGCCGGCCGGGTTGACCGAGGCCACCTTGCCGGAGGCGGTCGTTGCGGGGGTGACGATTACCTTGTTGTCCGGCTTGCCGGTTGTGTTGGTGTTGGCGGCGGCGGCGGCCGGGGTCACGGCGGCCTTCTTTGTCGAGCAGCCGAAACCGGCGGTCATCAGGCCCGCCCCCAACCCCAGAACCATCAGCCATCGCATCGCATTCATAGCGCCCCAATCACGCCTCAGATTGGCCCGCCTGTCCAGCGCGGATTCGGGTTGTTCCGGCGGGACGGGGCGGGTAGAAAGCCGGCATGAAACTGACGTGGAAGGACCCCGAGGAGATCGCCTGGGCCCTGGCGGATTTGCATCCGGACCAGGACCCGCTGCGGCTGAGTTTCCCCAGGCTGCACCGGATGGTCTGCGAGCTGGAGGAGTTTGCGGACGATCCCGGGGGCTCGAACGAACGCATTTTGGAGGCCATCCAGATGGCCTGGCTCGAAGAAAGGAACTGAATCATGCTGACCAAGACCATCATCAAACCGGCGCAGGGAGCGGCGGCGGTGGGCCCTTACAGCCCCGCCGTGAGGGTGGGAGACCTGCTGTTCTGCTCGGGGCAAATCCCATTGGACCCGGCCACGGGCAAGCTCGTGGAAGGCGACATCCGCGCCCAGACCCGGCGCGTGCTCGACAACCTCGGCCTCATCCTCGAGGACCAGAATCTGTCCTTCGCGAGCGTGGTGAAATCCACGGTGTTCATGACCAACCTGGCCGAGTTCGCCGCCATGAACGAGGTGTACGCCACCTACTTCACCGTGGAATGCCCGGCCCGCTCGACCGTGCAGGTGGCCGCGCTGCCGCGGGGAGCGGCGGTCGAGATCGAGGTGGTGGCCCACTACTGAGGTCCGCCCGGGCGCGGCGCCTTGCTTAGGCGGGCGCCAGGCACTGCCGCAGGTAGCGGCCCGTATGCGAGCCGCGGCAGCGGACCAGCGCCTCCGGCGCGCCTTCGGCCACGATGCGCCCGCCGCCCGCCCCCGCCTCGGGACCCAGGTCGATCACCCAATCGGCTTCGGCGATCAAATCGAGGTTGTGCTCGATGACGATCACCGAATGCCCGGCGTCCACCAGGCGCTGGAGCATCTCCACCAACCGGCTGACATCCGCCATGTGCAGCCCGATGGTGGGTTCCTCGAGGATGAAGAGGCTGGGCCGGAAAGTCCGGCGGCCGGCGGGGGCCTCGTCGGCATCCCGGCGGGCCAGGCCCGAGAGCAGGTGAGTGACGAGCTTGACGCGCTGGGCTTCGCCGCCGCTGAGGGTGGGGCTGGTCTGGCCCAGCTTGAGATAGCCCAGGCCCGTTTCGATCAGCGCCTCCAGGGGACGGCGGATGTCCTGAAATGCGCCAAAGAACGCCGCTGCCTCCTCGGCGGTCATCTCCAGCACCTGGGCGATGCTCTTCCCGCGGTACTCGATGTCGAGGGTTTCGCGGTCGTAGCGGGTGCCCTCGCATGTTTCGCAACGCACGAAGGCCGGCGGCAGAAAACTCATCTCCAGCTTGACCACGCCCGCGCCGTTGCAGGCCGGGCAGCGGCCCTGCGGGCTGTTGAAGGAGAACCGGCCCGGCCCGTAGCCGCGCAGCCGCGCCTCGGGCGTCTGGGCAAAGAGCTTGCGGATGGCGTCGAAGAACCCCACGTAGGTGGCAGGTGTCGAGCGCGGGGTGCGGCCGATGGGCGACTGGTCCACCTCATGCACAGCGTGAATGGCCTCGTGGCCCGAGATCTCGCCGCGAGGGTCGGGCGCCACCGGGGCGGCCCCGCCCCGCCGCTTGCGGGCCGCCTCGAGCGCGGGCATCAGGCACTCCCGCAGCAGCGTGCTTTTGCCGGAGCCGCTCACCCCCGTCACCGCCACGAAGCGTCCCAACGGAAAGCGCGCGACGATGCCCTTGAGATTGTGCACGGCAGCCCCGGAGAGCGTGAGCGCGCCGCAGACAGGGGCCTCGGCCGAGGCGTCCGCTGCCGCCGGCGCCTCCGGAACCACCGGCCGTCGGGCGCCGCGGGTGGGATACGTCCGCCTGGCTCGGAGGCATTGGCCGGTGATCGAGCCGGCGTGCCGCAGCAACTGCCGGAGCGTTCCCGCCGCGACTACCTCGCCGCCATGGGCGCCGGCGCCCGGACCGAGGTCGATGATGAAATCCGCGTGGCGCATGGTGGCCTCGTCGTGCTCCACCACCAGCACCGAGTTGCCGCGACGCCGAAGCTGGGCCAGGGCCTCGAGCAGCCGGTCGTTGTCGCGC
>JAKLEJ010000452.1 GCA_022711695.1 Verrucomicrobiota bacterium
ATTTGCCCTGCTTATCGGCCTTCTTGCGGCTGAATTCCTTGATGTGGACGCGGACGATGCGTTTGCCCAGCGCGCGGATCCACTGCTCGGGCCAGGCGTAATGGACGATATTGCCGCAGTCGAAATGCCATCCGACCATGGGGCTGTTGAACTCGTCCACGAACCGCGCGGCCTCCATGGGGCTGAGGAGGAAGTTGTTCCAGACGTTTTCGAGGGCGATCTTGACGCCCAGCTCCTGGGCCAGCGGCAGCGCCTTGCGGATGACTTCCTGGGCGCGGGCATAGGCGTCGGTGTAGGACACCTGCTTGCTCACCACCGCCGGCACGAAGAGCACGGAGCCGGCCTGATAACGGTGGGCGTCGCGCAGCGCCTGCTGAAGCCCTTCCAAGGCGGCTTCGCGCACCGCCGGGCTCGGGTCCGAGGCGGGCTTGCCCCAATGGGTGGAGCAGCACACGCTGGCGGCCTTGAGGCCGGTGGCCTCGAGGGCCTTGAGCACCTCGTCCTGGTTCATGTGGCTCGAGGGCTCGATGCCGTCGAAGCCCGCTTCCTTGACCAGGCGGCACTTCTCGATCACGGAGCCCTTGACGCCGACCGTCTCCCACATGATGGCCTTGCGGTAAGACCGGGCGGGAGCGGCCGCCGGCGCCGAGCGCAGCAGCGCGGGGGCGCCGGCGATGGCCCCGGCCAGGATTACAGCGTTGCGAAGAAACACACGGCGATGAATGGAGTCTGACATGCAGTGAGGGAGGGTAAGCGGATCGGCCTCGACGCCGGAGCGTCCGCGGTTGTCGGTTTTCGGTGATGGCACAAGCGATAGGTCATGCCCGTCCAGTCACGGCAATTAAGCACAAGCGTCTGCGGATGGCGACTTGAAAAACGCGCGGCGCGGGCCTTTTCTATGGCCAGAGAGGAGGGGGCGGACTAGGATGGGCCGGATGATCACCGCAGGAAAGGCGCAGGAGTCCGGAAACCGGGCAGCGTACAATTTCGGGTATATCTGGCTGATCTCGATCGTGGCCGCGCTGGGCGGGCTGCTGTTCGGCTACGACTGGGTGGTGGTGGGCGGGGCCAAACTCTTCTTCGAGCGGTACTTTGAACTGAAGGACGCCTCCTCTTCTGGATGGGCCAACAGTTGCGCACTCATCGGCTGCCTGGCGGGCGCGCTCCTGGCCGGGGCGCTGAGCGACAAGTTCGGCCGCAAGCGGCTGTTGATTTGCTCGGCGGCCCTGTTTGCCATCACCTCGGTGGGCAACGGCCTGGCCCCGACGTTCAGCGCCTTCGTGGCCTGGCGCATTTTGGGAGGGGTGGCCATCGGCCTGGCCTCGAACCTCTCCCCGATGTATATCGCGGAAGTGGCCCCGGCGCAGATGCGGGGCCGGCTGGTGGCGGTCAACCAGTTGACGATCGTCATTGGCATTCTGCTGGCGCAGTACATCAACTGGTTCCTCGTGCGGAACCTGCCGGCGGGCTCGACCGACGAGTTTATCCGCACCTCCTGGTACGGCCAGGCCGGCTGGCGGTGGATGTTCGCCCTGACGGCGCTGCCTTCGCTGCTGTTCTTCTTCAGCATGTTCTTTGTGCCGGAAAGCCCGCGCTGGCTGATCAAGAACGGGCGCGACGACCTGGCTCGGCGCATCCTGGGCCGGATCGGAGGGGCCGCCTATGCCGAGGCGGAAGTCCGGGAGGTGAGGACCACGCTGAGCCGTGAGGAGATCCAGCATGTGCGTTTTGCAGACCTGCTGGACCGCCGGATGGTGACGGTGCTGGCGCTGGGCGTGGGCCTGGCGGTGTTTCAGCAGTGGTGCGGCATCAATGTGATCTTCAATTACGCCGAGGAGATCTTCAAAGCGGCCGGCTACGACATCTCGAGCGTGCTGGCGAACATCGCCTGGACGGGGTCGGTCAACCTGGTGTTCACGTTCGTGGCGCTGGGGGTGGTGGACCGGGGCGGGCGGCGGCCGCTGATGCTGCTGGGGGCGGCGGGCCTGGCGGCGATCTACGTGGCCATGGGTTTCTGCTATCAGTCCGGCGTGAAGGGGCTGCCCATGCTGCTGCTGGTGCTGGCGGCGATCGGCTGCTACGCCATGTCCCTGGCCCCGGTCACCTGGGTGGTCATCTCGGAGATCTTTCCCAACCGGATTCGCGGCGCCGCCATGTCCGTGGCGGTGTCCTCGCTGTGGATCGCCTGTTTCATCCTCACCTACACTTTCCCGATCCTGAATCGCAATCTGGGCGCGGCCGGCACGTTCTGGCTGTATGGGGGCATCTGCGTGGCCGGGTTCTTCTTCATCCTGCTGCGGCTGCCCGAAACCAAGGGCAAGACCCTCGAAGAAATCGAGAAGGAACTGGTGGACTGAACTCGCGCCGGTGGAGGTCGCGCCTCGACCCGGAACCACCGCAGCGCTTCGGCGAGGCTAGGGCTTCCAAATCACGGCATTGGCCACAATGCGCCAGTAGGCGTCCATCTCGAAATCCTGCCCGCTGTGGCCGGGCTTGAGATAGACGATCCAGCCTTTGTCCGCCGGTCGGACCCACCCGGCCCGCGGCTGGCAATAGACCTCGCCCGACTTGGGATCCGTGTAGCGGAAGCCCAGCAGGATCGTGTGCGGTCCGGTCAACTGATGGTTGAGATACACCTCCGATTCCTTGAGCACGAAACCCGGGAGCGCCTTGCCGTCCGCCGGGCTGCCGGGGGATTGCCAAGAAATCCGGGAGGGGTACGAAACCTTGTGCGTGGTGATGAAGTGATCGGGAGCCAGGTTCACGACCTCGAGCGTGGCCGGTTCGATCCATTTGTAGCCGCCCTGGCGGACATCCCCTTGAGGCAGCGTCACGCCCAGGAACGGAAACCACTCCTTGTTCTTGCGCTTGCCCGAGCTGATCGAGTGATGGAGCGCCACCAGGCGGCCGCCGTTCCGGGTGTAAGCGACCATGGCTTTCTCGGCCGACTCCTGCAAGCCCATGTGGATATAGACAACGATCGCCGCAAACGGCGACAAGTCCGTCGGCAGGTTGGTCTGCCAGACCAGCGTGCTGGCCAGGTTCTCCGCCGCCTGGAGTTTTTGGGCCAGGAGCCGCATGGCCGGGAATTCATCGGCCACGATCAGCACCCGGGCGGCTGGCGCGGCCGACTCCGCGGCCGGAGACGACACCGTCGGCGAAAGAGCTGCCGCCAAAACCAGAAGGACCAGGGCGAGACGAGTCATGCGCAAATTGTGGCGGGGCGCGTGCGGACTGGCAATCCTGAAAGGGGAATTGGCTTGGAGAGAAGGGCCGGTCCGGGGATGATGCCCCGAAACCGGGAACACATGAAGGCAACACGGCGCAAACTGGGCCGGTGGCTGGCGTGCCTGTGGCTGACGCTTGGCACGATCCCGGCCACGAGGGCGGCGGACGGGGCGTTTGCGGAGATCAGCCGCCAGAGCCTCCTGGACCGCATCCATGGCGCCTGGGCGGGCATGCTGATCGGCGGGTTGGAGGGACTGCCTCACGAGTTCAAAT
>JAKLEJ010000453.1 GCA_022711695.1 Verrucomicrobiota bacterium
ACCGCCGAGCCCGAGTGGCTCGATTTCCTGGCGCGCACCTGGGAAACCACCCTGGCGCGGCAGATCGAGTGGAACGTGATGGAGCTGGGAGCGCCCACCATCTTCACGGCGCACGCGCTTCCGTTCCTGCGTCGCACCGGGCTGCTGCCGCAGGCCGAGCATCCGCTCCGCCTGACGGCCGCCCAGGCCGACACCGCCTGCGGCCTGCAGTTGCGCCACCTGCCCGCCAGCGAGGCGGATCTATTCCTCGAAATCGACTCGGCCGAACCCTTTGACCTGGTGGTGATTCGCAAAGGCGCGTGGAAGAACGCCGGGCAGGCTGCGCTCTGCGACCCGCAAGGCCGGGAGGTTGCGCGCCTCGAGTTCGATCGCGAGTCCGCCACATGGCAGCGGCGCTCGCTCCGGGTGTCGCCTGGCGACACGGGCCCCTGGCGGCTGGCGCTGCGCGCGCCCGCCTCTGCCAACACCCGCAAGGGCTCCTACGTCACCTGGGACGTCGCCACCTCGCGCCCCTTGCGCGGCGTGTTCATGACGCCCGACTTTCGCGGGCTGGAGTTCGTCACGCCGCGGCTCTTTGCCCTGCCGCGGGGCGATGCCCGCCGCATCGACCTCGAGACGGCCGCCGAGGGAGAAGGCTTCAAGCGCGCGGTGATTTATTCGCCCGACGGCCAGGTCGCCGGCTCGGTCGAGTCGTTCATCGATCTGGGGGACCGGGGCCGCTACTTCCACAAGCTCTCGGCGCCCATCCCCCTTGAACACGCCGCCGGGATCTGGTCGATCTCCCTTGAAGGCATGACGCTCGAGAAGATGACCGGCCTCTTGCCCTACTTCGCCACCAGCCCGCAGAGCCACTTCCAACCGGATCGCCCGCAGAGGCTTCCTCCCGGCAGCGTTCCAAAACCGGCCTCCCGCTGACCCGCTGGTTTGACCAGGAAACCCGGGGCAAGGCCCGAGGGCGCCTTTGCAGCCGGCCCAGCCATATCCGCCTCGCGCGCGCTGGCAATCTCCCGTGGGCGCCCGCAACACCTGGGCTTGCCCTGATCGGGCGCGTCACGCGCCGATTCAGGCGCCGCCCCGATTGACGACGACCTGTACTGGGACTAGACTGGGTTATCGAGCAAAGGGAGGCGCTCCATGGCGGAAGACAACCCAGGCGGTGTTGGCGCGCGTTCGGACCGCTTTGCCGCCACCGAGTGGCGGCTGATCGCGGCAGCGGCGCACGACGACGCGAGCGGACGCGACGCGCTGGCCCGCGTTTGTCAGAGGTATTGGCATCCTCTCTATGCCTATGTGCGCCGCCACGGGTACTCCGTGACCGATGCGCAAGACCTGACCCAGGCGTTCTTCGAGCGGTTGCTGGCGAAACACGGGTTGGAGGGCGCCAATCCCGGTCGCGGCAAATTCCGCTCCTTTCTTTTGAGCGCGATGCGGCATTTCCTGGCCAACGAGTCCGAGCGGACGGCGACGCAGCGGCGGGGAGGCGGCGTGCAGTTTGTGCCGGTTGACGCAGCCTTGACCGAAAGGCGCTACGGCCTGCAGTTTGCCAGCGACGCCACGCCGGACAAGCTGTTCGAGCGCGCCTGGGCGATGACCGTGCTGGAGCGGGTCCTCTCGCGGCTCCAAGCCGAGCAGGAGAAGGCCGGCAAGCTGGAAGTGTTCCAATTGATGAAGCCCTCGGTTCTGGGCGAGCGGGCCGTGCCCTACCGGGAGTTGGCCGCGCAGGCCTCCACCACGGAGGACGCGGTGAAAATGGCCATTCATCGACTGCGCCGACGCTATGGTGAACTTTTGCGGGAGGAAATCGCGCAGACGGTTGCCGATCCGGCTGAGATTCAGGGAGAGATCCTTCATCTGTTCGAGGTCCTGCGTGGGTGAGGCCCGGCCCTCAGCCTTGTCCCGCTGGGCTTCCCGCCTGAACTCGATCGTTCGATCAATGAGGCGGAATTCTGCGGCCGCCGTGTTACGTCTTCCGGAATTTCCTGTAGTACATAATTGCGGAGGGACAATATGAATGCACGGTGTTGGCTGGGGCATGCTTGGGTGGGCTGCTGCTGCAAAAGCTGCGGCAAGAGAAGGGATGCCGGACACGATTGGATGGTGCTTTCCTGCCGGGTCCTCTGCAGCCGGTGTGGACTGGTCCATGCCATGTCGCATCAATACGAGGGATGCACCTGCAAGATCTGCGGTGAAGCAAACCACACGTGGGAAGGCCACACCTGCGTTCGATGCGGGGCCGCGCGCTCCAGCGTGGACGGAGCCCCGCAGGTCCCTCCGGCATGGGCTCCCAACTCCACCATCCTCGCGACCGCCTGGACAGCCCATTGGGCGCAATCCGCCCGCTGAGCGACGGGCTGGCGCCCTCGTCTCCAGGCACAAGGCTCCTCAGGTCCCCCGCCGCCATGGCTTCTGTAGGGGGCTTTCCGGCCGGAGGTCGAATAATGTGAAGCCGCGCATCGCCCGCGCCGCCAGCCGGCTGCGCATTTGGAGATGCCTGCCGCCTTACCCCCCGTGGCGTTCCGGGCGGATTCACGGCGCACGGTTCCCGTTGGTCTTTCGGGGGGATGGTGTTAGGATGGGCGCATGCAAAAATGGATCGCGGTTGCTGCAATCCGCCTGGGCCTCCTGGCGGCCCTCAGTCTCGGCGCGGAACGAGCGGCGGCGCAGGCCCCCGCCTCGGCCCCCAGACAATACGCCCCCAGCCGCGAGGCCGATCTCCTTCACCTGGCGCTGGACGTGACCCCGGATTTCCGGCAACGCAGCCTCACCGCGCAGGCCACGGTGCGCTTCAAGCCGATTGCGCTGCCCCTGGCGGAACTGCGGCTCGACGCAGTCGATCTGAACGTCACCAACCTGACGGCCACTTGGAAGGTCCTGGGCTGGCAGGCGACTGGCGAGCGGATCATCGTCACGTTCGACCCTCCCATCCCTCCAGACCGGGAGGTCTCGGTCGTCATCGGTTACCAGGCCCGTCCGACTGAAGGCCTCTATTTCCGCACCGCCGAACTGGGTTATCCTCCCGGCGAAGAACACCTCTGGTCCCAGGGCGAGGCCGTTTCCGCCCGACACTGGTACCCGGGAATGGACTCTCCCAACGAGAAATACACCACCGAGATCACCTGCCGCGTGCCCGAGGGCATGGTCGTGCTGTCGAACGGACGCAAGGTGAGCGAGGAACGGTCGGGGGGCTTGGTGGCGGTGCGCTGGCTCCAGGACAAGCCGCACGTCAATTATCTCGTCGCCCTCGTGGCGGGCCGGTTCGAGAAGGTCGAATCGCGCTACGGGGACATTCCGCTGGCTTTCTATACGCCGCCTTCGCAGATCGAACAGGCCGCCAACTCCTTTGAAGGCACCGCCGACATGATCGCGTTCTTCGAGCAGGAACTCGGCGTCCCGTACCCCTGGGACAAATACGACCAGGTCGTCGTGCAGGACTTCGTCGCCGGCGGCATGGAGAACACGTCCCTGACGATCCTGACCGACCGCACGCTCTTCACGGATGCC
>JAKLEJ010000454.1 GCA_022711695.1 Verrucomicrobiota bacterium
CAGACCATGGGCCAGAGGATCTGCGAGCCGAAAGACTCGCCCACGAGCCATCCCTCGGTAACCCCCCGCTTCGCCAGGGCCTCGTCAATGCGGCGCGCGTAGTCTTCGAGGCTCCAGCTCACCGTCTGCGGATAAACCACCTCGACAAACCGCGCGCGGCCGGACAGGGCCGCCCGAAAGCTGCTCACCAGCGTCCAGTCCCCATGGAGGCCGGGGAGGTAAACCAGGGTGGGGCCGTCCGCCGGGCCGTGCTGGCGGATCTCAAGCGAGTCGTTCACGGCGCCTCAGCAGAAGAAACAGCCCCAGCGGCCCGAGCAGGGCGCCGAAGGCCACAAGGATCCAGCCCAGGGACTTGCGGAAACCCGCCTGGAACAAGGCGCGCCGGGCCTCGGGCTCGGTGGGCGCAATCTCGATGGCGGGATTGGCGGCATCGAGGCCGGGTTGGGTGCGATGAACGCGCATGCTCAACTGGCAGGCCCCGGCGGCCGGCGGCTTGAACTCGCCCAGCCGCCAGCCTTGACGGTTCGGAGCGCGAAAGGGCCCTCCCATGGCGGTGCGGGCGTAGCCCTCGGCCACTCCCCTGCCCTCCTGGAGAACCTGCCAGGAAAAATCCGGCGGTCCGTTGCTCCCCAGCAGGGCGGCATCCAGGGCTTCGTCTGGCACGCCACGGCCGCGGTCCAGGACCAGGGCCAACTGCAGCCGCAACCGGCCGGCGGTCGTAAAATAGGCCTGAACCGTCTGCCTCGCTTCCAGTCGGATGGCGATGCGGGTGCGCTCCTCCGCCGCCCGTTGCAGGCTCCGGCCGGAGCGCCCCAGCGTGAAACCGCCCAGGATCAGGCCCAGCGTCAGGCAGACGAGCAACGCCGCCGCGATCGTCCTGAGCGCTTTCTGCCGCCACGGCATCTCCGGTGGTTCGAGGGCTGTCATGTCTTTTGACGGGAGCCCGGCTGGCGCCGCCGCTCCCGCGTGCTCCACTATGGCACGGTCTTTTCCAATTCGCGATGATTGACCTTGCCCGTGCCGAGCTTCGGGATTTCGCGCACGAAGCGGATTTCGCGCGGCGCGGCAAGGTTGGGAAGACCCCTGGCGCGCACCGCGGCGCGGATTTCCTCGAGGCTCAGGCGGCTCTCGTTGCTGACGGCGATGAGTCTCTCGCCCTTGTCCTCGTCGGGCCGGGCGATGACCGCCACCTGGCAGCGCAGGCCGTAATGCGGAAACGCGCCGGCCAGGGCGTCTTCCACAGCGGCCAGGCTGACCATTTCGCCGCTGATCTTGGCAAAGCGCTTCAGCCGTCCCTGAATCTGGACGAACCCGTCTTCATCCACCTTGACGATGTCGCCGGTGTCGTACCAGCCGTTTAGCGCCTGGAAGCGGGCGTTGGCCTCCGGGTTGATGTAGCCCTTCATGACGTTGGGGCCGCGGACGAGCAGGCGTCCGCCCTCGGCCACGCCCTCGACGGGTTCGAGCCGGTATTCCAGGCAGGGCAGCAGCCGGCCGGCGGAGCCGTGCCTGGGGGCCAGGGGCGTGTTGACGCTGATGACAGGGCTGCACTCGGTGGCGCCGTAGCCCTCCAGAATTCGCACGCCGAAGCGCTGGGCGTAGAGCGCGGCCGTGGCCTCCTGAACCTTTTCCGCCCCGGCGAACAGGTAGCGCACGGTCAGAAAATCGTAGGGATGAGCCCGCCGGGCGTAGCCGGCCAGAAAGGTGTTCGTCGCCAGCAGCAGGGTGCTGTTCTGGAGATAGACGACGGTGGGAACCACCCGATAGTGCAAGGGCGAGGGGTAGAGGAACACAGCAAAGCCGCGCACCAGGCCCAGGAGCATGCCGGCGGCGAGGCCGAAGCTGTGAAAGAGCGGCAGGGCGTTGAACACGCGGTCCCGCTCCTGGAGGTCGCAGACCGCCAGCATCTGGCGCAGGTTCGCCAGCAGGTTCACATGGCTCAGCTCGACCCCTTTCGGCACGCCCTCCGAGCCGCTGGTGAAAAGCACGACCGCCGTCGATTCCGGGTTCCAGAAAGGAGAGACCCGGAGTCTGAGCCAGCCAGCCATGGCGGCAAGTTTGCGCGCCAGGGGGATGCCCTGCCGCACGTCCTCGAGATAAATCAACTCGATGCCCGCCTCGAGCAGCGGCTCGAGCTGCAGGCGCGCCCGCGCCACAAATGCACGCGAGGTGATGACGTGCCGGAGGCCGGCCAGTTGGGCGCAGGCCAGCATGATGCCGGCGCCGGTGGTGTAGTTGAGCACCGCGGGAGTCTTGCCCAGCGCCCAAAGGCTGAGCAGCGTGACCGGGTTCGCGTTCACGTTCGGCAGGAGCACGCCCACGCGGGTGACCTCGGCCGGCAGGCGCGCCTGCCATTGCTCGGCCAACAGGGCCGCGCCCATCAGGAACCGCCGGTAAGTCAGCTTGCCGTTGACATCCTCCAGCACCACGCGGCGCGCGTGCAGCCGGCCCGCCGCCAGGATGGCCTCGGTGACGGTCCGCGGGCCAAACTGCATCTCGGTTCGGAACTGGAGCTCCATCATGCGGTCGCGCAGCCAGTTGGTGAGCCGGGTCCGGGCCTGGGCGGTGGTCAGGGTGTCCAGCCGGGGCGGCTGGAGCACCTCGCTGAAATGGACGGTGACTTTGGGGAACAGCAGGTGCTTCTCCTGGTTCCGCGAGAAGGCCACCCGCTCGGCCCCGCGCAGGTAGGCGGCGATCACCCGGGCCTGGGTCTTGTGCAGGAGGAACCCGGTGCCATCGAAGAGCTTCATCAGGGTGCCCGTGATGGACATCCGGCCTTCGGGGAAAAGCACCAGCCGGCCGCCGCCCTGGAGGTACTCGGCCATGCGCCGCGCCGCATACGGCGAGAGCGGGTCCACCGGGAAGGTGCGGCGGTTCACCATGATGAACCGGTGGAGGGGGCTCAACTGGGCCGTCGTCGCCGAGGTCACAAAACGCCAGTCCCCCTTCAGGCACACCCCCAGGAAGAGCCAGTCGATCCAGGAAAGATGGTTGGGCAGCAGCAGCACCGGGCCCGGCGTGGCCAGCACCGCCTCGTTGAAGGCCTCGAAACGAAAGAGCGCCCGCAGCAGCCAGCGCAGCAGCTTCATCATAGGCAGCCTCCTTTCGCAGCGAATGTCAGCGGCCGGCGTTGGCCGGCCAGGCGATGGACGAAGGCGCTGGCCAGCAGCACGAGGGCCGGACTGGCCAGGACCGCGAAAGCCCAGCCCCGTGGGAACCGGCCGGAGAACACCAGGTGGAGCGCGTAAAACCCCGCCAAGCCCAGGAGGGCGATGCTGCCTCCCAGCAACTCGCGGCGCCAGCCCAGCACCAGGCCCAGGATCAGTCCGAACGGAAAGAAGACGTGGAGCAGCGCCTCCGTTCCGCGCAACCGGGTGGGATCGAATCCTTCTCCAATCATGAACAGCGCCAGGATGCCCACACTGGCCAGGCCGGTCAGTCGGCCCGTCCAACGGAGCGCGCGACCTCCAACTTCAAGCGAACGTGAATGGGTGTT
>JAKLEJ010000455.1 GCA_022711695.1 Verrucomicrobiota bacterium
AGGACTTTGCCGGGCACGAGCCGCTGCGGCAGAAGCTCCTTCATAAGACCCACAAGTACGGCAACGATGACGATTACGCCGACGAGATTACCGTACGCATCTTCAACACCTGCGTGGAGGAGTTGGACGGACGTCCCGACACCAAAGGGGGCCGCTACCGCGTGGAGATGCTGCCGACCACCTGCCATGTGTATTTCGGGAGCGTGACGGGCGCGCTGCCCGACGGCCGCAAGGCCGGCCGGCCGCTGAGCGAGGGGATCAGCCCGGTGCAGGGCGCCGACCGACGCGGCCCCACCGCCGTCGTGAAGAGCGCCGCCAAGATGGACCACCTCAAGGCCGGCGGCACGCTCCTGAACATGAAGTTCACGCCCTCGCTGGTGGACAGCGAGGACGGGCTGGACAAATGGGCGCACCTGGTGCGCGGCTATTTCAAGCTGGACGGGCACCACATCCAATTCAACGTGGTGCGGGCGGCGGACCTGCGCCAGGCCCAGGCCCGGCCGGACGAACACCGCGACCTGATCGTTCGCGTGGCCGGCTACAGCGACTACTTCTGCGACCTGTCGAAAGACCTCCAGGAGGAGATCATCGAGCGCACGGAGCACGAGGGCTTCTGAAGGCGAGACGCGCCCGCTCCGATCCGGAAAGGGAAAGCCCACTGGGGAACACCGCAAGGGCGGGCCGGCCGGCTTGCCGCGCGAGAATTCCGTGTCAGGTCTTCGGTCGCGGGCTGCGGGCTGGAGAGTTCGCGGTGTCGCGCGCGGGGCGCAAACGCCAGTAGCCGGCCAACAGGCTGCCGATGACCGAGTGGAAGGTGGCGGAAATGGCGCAGGGGGTGGCGGCCGTGGGGAGAGTCGGAAAGTTGTTTTTGGCCAGCACGACCGCCAGGCCCGAGTTCTGCATGCCCACCTCGACGGCCACGGTGCGGCGCACAATCTCGTCGTATCCGAAGAGGCGCGCGAAGAAGTACCCGAGTGCGAAGCCGCCGGCGTGAAGGAGAAACACTGCCAGGAGCATGAGGCCGCCCGAGGTTTTGATGCTCTGGGCCTGCTGGCCGATGATGCTCGAGCAAATCAGGGCGATGGCGATGACCGAGACCAGCGGGGCCACCGGGAGGACCGCCTTCACCAGCCGCGGGGCCGAATGGTGCAGGAGCAACCCCAGCAGCAGCGGCGCAAGGATGACCTTGACCGTGTCCAGGAACAGCGCCCAGGCGTCCACAGGCACGTAGGTTCCCGCCAGCAGCGAGGTCAGCAAGGGCGTCAGGATGACCGCCGCAAAGGTGGTGCACATGGTCATGAGCACGGAGAGCGGCACGTTGGATCGGGCAAGGTAATTGACGACGTTCGAGGCGGTGCCGCTCGGGCAGCACCCCACGAGGATCAGGCCGACGGCCGTGGCGGTATCGAGCGGCAGCACCCGGGTGAGCCCGTAGGCCAGGAAGGGCATGATGGTGTACTGCGCAGCGAACCCCACCAGGATGGCCCGGGGCATGGTGAGCACTTTCGTGAAATCCTGGACGCTCAGGGTGACGCCCATGCCCAGCATGATCACGGCCAACCCCCACACGATCATTGGGCGGGTGAACCAGGCGAAGAGCGGCGGATGCCAGAGGGCGAGCGCGCCCCCCAGCAGCACCCAGAGCGGGAAGAGGTTGGTCAACAGGTTCAGCACCGGTCCGTCTTCTAAACGCCGAGGCTAACGAATCCCGCTGGCGGCTGCCACTCTCAAATGGAGGAGCCGGCCGGAGGACCGGGCTCGCATCCGGATCAGCGGCCGCTGCTGGCTCTTTGCAGCTCGCGGCACAAATGGCCAAAGGAGGGATTGGAGGGGTCCAGCCTGGCTGCCGTGTCCGCCACCAGGAGGGCGTCGTCCTTTCGTCCCGCCCCCAGCAGGAGGTTGGCACAGCGATAGACCGCCTCCGGGCTGGTCGGGCAGAGGGCCCAAGCCTGCCGAAAGGCGAAGTCGGCTTCGGCAAGCATGCGGGGCTTCTCGGTTTCGGCGGAGGCGTTGGCCGATCGCCAGGCATAGACGCCTCCAATGGCGCTGCGCAATTTGGAGAAGGACTTGCAGGCGCGATTGTCCTGCACGAAGGCCCGCGCGCCCTGGAAGGAAGCGAAGTCCTTCTCGCCATGAATCCTTTGAGCGAAGGCCGCCACGTCCGCAACCGGGGTTTCCGGTCGCAGCCACGCGCCCAGCCAGGCATCGACCTGCCGCGTCCAATACTCCCGGTCTTTCTTGAGGACCTCCTCCGGCAGCACGGGCAAGGGCGCCCGCTCGACTTTCAGGATCAGCCCGTGCGGGGCCAGGTGCGGATACATCCAGTCCAATGGAAAGCTCTCCTCGATGAAGAAGTCGCGAGTGGGATTTTTCTCGAAGATTGTTTTCGCCAGCCGCGCGTTGATGGCCATGACGGCCACCTGGCCTTGGACTTGGACGCGGTTCTCCACCCACCGCACGTCTTCGCCCGGCTTGATCTGCCTGGGTTCGTCAGGGAACTGGCGGTCGTGCCGAAGGCGCCGCTCGGCGTCATTCAGGTAGTCCGTGAAGGCATGCTGTGAATCCTCTGAGGTTGGCACGTAGAGCTTTCCTCCGTACATTCGTCGCAGGTATTCGAGGTAGCTCCCATCGGCCAGGGCGTTCTGGGTGAGGGTGAAGAAGGGATCGCCCTCGCGATGGGACTTCGAGAAGGCCGTCACCAGACCGCGTCCGGGATCGGTCCCGCCGAAGTAGATGGACCCGCGGGGGATCGACTCGACAATGGCTCGCCCGAACAGCGCCGCGTATTCCGGATCGCCTTCAGCGAATGCTTCCAGGGCCAGATCCGCCTCCAACAGCGGCTGCCAGGCGGCGGTCTGGACGGTGCGATCGGGCTTTGTGCCTTCGTATTGGCCGCTGCGGCTGGCGAGGCCCTTCCACAGGTTCCGCGCCCGGGCCCAATCTCCCTTGCGCGCGGCGGCGAAGAAGTCCCAAGCCTCCGCCGACACCCCCTCCTGCGCGGCCCGGGTGTCGGCCCGGGCCTGTTGTTCCTTTTCCTCAAAGAACCGCCCCAGCTCAGGGTATTGCCCGAGCACACGGCTGGCGCTGGCCGAAGAAGGGTCGGGTTGGCAGCCAACGAGGCCAAGCAGGCAGGCGGCGATTGCCAGGAGGCGCAGCCCATCGTCATTGCGAAGCGGTTTCATGAATTCGATGCGTTGATGACGTCGCAGGCGCAATGCGCGCCCTCAACCAATAGACACCGCCGACGGCGGGTTTGTGCCTGGAAAAGCAGTTCATTGCCGGGGCGGCTGGTTCGCCCAGAAGCGCTCCCAGCCATCGCCGCGCGCGGGACGCGGGACAGGTGCGATGTCGGCGTAGAGGAGGGTGTCGGCTTCCGGGCCGTAAGGCCCCTGGAGAACCGCCCGGCCATCGGGGCCGACGAGCAGCGAGCAGCCAATGCACTGACGGCCTTTCCAGGGCCCTGCGTCGATCCGGCCGACATTGCTGACGCCGGC
>JAKLEJ010000456.1 GCA_022711695.1 Verrucomicrobiota bacterium
AGTATGACCTTCCAGGAACTCACCAGGAATCCAGGGAAGCGCCGGAGTCCATGAGCACGGCGGTCTCGAATTCGCCGGTAAACTCGCGGCTGGTGGAGTAGGCATCCGCCTGCCAGAGGCTCCAGGCGCCGAGGGCCGCCGCCAGGAGGAGGCACGGCACGGCGGTGCGCCACAGCGCCGCCGCCCACTCGCCCAGCGCGTCCGAGGGCATCCTGCCAGCCAGCCGGGCCATGATGCGTTTCTCGAACGCATAGGGCACACGGTCATCCGGCGGCGTGCGCCGCGCGGCGGCCATCATCTTGTTCTCCAACGCCGTCCAGTTCATAGGTCGCTCCAATTCAAACAGACGCCTTTGCCAGGCGGGGGGTTACAGGTACTTGGTCCGGGCGATGCGCCCGAGGCATTTTCGCATCTCCGCGCGGGCCCGGAACGCGCGGACTTTCACCAGCGGCAACGACCACCCGGTCAGCCGCGAGATTTCCTTGACGGACTTTTCCTCGATCTCGAGCAGGGTGATGACCAGCCGGGCCTGCGGCGAAAGCATCTCCAGGAGGCGCTTGACCAGCGCCTTCGCCGCGTCGCTGTCCTCGGGCGCCTGGTCCGGACTGGCCCCGAATCGATCCAGCCACTGGCTTTCGTCGTCGCTCAGCTCGGTGAAAGTGGTTTCCCGGCTTCGATGATGGCTGCGCAGGAAGTCGTAACAGATCCGCACCGCCATTCTCATCAGCCAGTGCTCGAACGGCGCGTCGCCCCGGTAGGTGCCCAGCTTCTGAAAGGCCTTGAGCCAGACCTCCTGGACGATGTCCTCCACCTCGCTTTCCCGACGCGCGTAGCGCCGCGCCGTCGCAAACAGCCGGGGCAGATATTTCCGGACCAATGCCTCGAACTGGGCGGTGTCCCCATCCAACACCGCCCGGATGATCTCGGCGTCAGTCCGTTCCATTCGCCGTCAGTCTGCCCGCGATCGAGCCGGAAATGAAGCAAAACCGCCCGGCGCCGGCGTCCTCCCCTGCCCTGCTTGGTCGCGGCAGGCCATCCGGGCCCCAGTCAAACGCCGTCCGGAAGAAGCCGGGCTATCGCTCCCTGCTCTCGCGCTCCGGCTCCTTGCGGCGTTCCCCGTCGTCCCGAATCGGCTTGTCCCTCTTTTCCGGGTCTCCCTGGCGCAAGGCGCCATCCTTTTCCTTGACCTCCCCCTCGCGACGTTCCACCCGCGCTTCCGTTCGTTTCTCCGTCTCCATGGGCCGCGCGCCTTCGCGCAGGACCTTCCCGGGCTTCGCAATCCTCTTTTCGATTCGTCGCTCCTTCAGTTCCCGGTCCCGCCCGGGCGTGTCGATTCGCTCGATCTTCCTCGCCTGTTTTTGCGGGAAGAGGCCGCGCCCGGACTGGATGAGCCCCTCGGCCTCGGTCATCGCCTTCCTGCCCTCCAGTTCGCCGATTTCCATGGCCAGCGCATGGATCTTATCCTTTGGGGGCTCGGGCGCCAGGGCCAGCCGCCGCAACTCGAGTCGTCTTTCGGTCAGCCGTCGCTCGATCTCGGCCGTTTGCGCCCACACCTCTGCCTGGCACTCGCGCGCCATTTCCCGCCGTTCCGCGCTCCACACCGCCTCGGGCTGCTCTCGCTTTGTCTCGCGGTGTTCCCGATCGAAGTCTCTCGCTTGCTCCCGGGGACGATCGGGACGCTCCGTATCCCCCGCCTGCACGGCAGCGGGGAAGCCCGCCGCAACCGCCGCCACCAGCGCGGCCTGGCCGATCAGGGTTCTCCATTTCATCTCTGGCTCCTTTCGCGCTTTATTTTTTCGCCGGGGCCTTTTCGGCCGGTTTCTCGACCGGCGGGCCAGCCGGTTTGGCGGCCGGCTTGTAGGGGGTGTCCTTCTGGTCCCAGACCTTGAGACGCTGCTCCCACTGCTCGAGTTGGCGCGTTTCCTGTTCGGTGATCTTGCCGTCGGTCTTCTTCTGCTTGAGTTCCTTGATGCGCTTCTCCATGCGCTCGCGCCAGACCTTGCGCTGCTCCTCCCGCTGCTCGGGAGTCATCTTCTCCATCTTCTGGCGCAATTCCTTGGCCCGTGCCTGCCGCTCTTCCGGCGTCATCTTCTGCCATTCGTCGCGACCCGGTTTCTTTCCGTCATTGGCCGGCGCCTCGGCGGCGCCGAGGGCGCCACTCGCCCCAAAGGCCAGCAGGATCCCCAGCAAAAACACCTGGAAACGATTCGTTTTCATGTTCACAGCAAGCATCTTGCGCATCCGCCTTGTCTCTTCACAACCGGCCCGCGCATTCCAGAAAGTCAGACGCTCAAGCCTCCCCGCGGGTTACAGGCCCGCCGCGCACAGGCCAGACGCCGTCCATCGATGCGCTCAATGAAACGCGCCCGATTATCGATTGGACGCCGGAGACGCTCCGGGCCTAACGTGTGCGCATGAAGGCAACACAAGCCCACACTGGCGCCCAGGCGTTCACTCCTTTCAAATACGCGCTCCAGTTGGCTTTTCTGCTGGGCGCGGGGCTGATCTTGTCCGCGTGCAAACCCCAGGCGACCGCCGACAAGGGCGCCGACCTCTCCGGCGTCTATTCCCTGGTTTCCGTGAATGGGAAGAACCTGCCGGCCAGCGTTTCCCATGATGGCGTGGCCCTGCAGGTGCGGTCGGGCGCGTTCACCCTGGGCCCCGACGGAACGTGCGGCAGCAAGATGGTTTTTGTTCCTCCGTCAGGGAAGGAGGTCACGCGCGAAGTCAGCGCCACCTACACGCGGGAGGGCGCCAAGCTGACCATGCAATGGAAAGGCGCGGGCAAAACCACGGGCACGATCGAGACGAACACGTTCACCATGAACAACGAGGGAATGGTCTTCGTTTACAGGAAGTGAACCCCCTGCCGCGATGAATCCTCCAATCGCCTGTTCCACCGGCGACCCGGGCCGCGCGACGGCCTTTCCCGGCGCGCGCTCGGCGCTGGCGCTGCTGCTCTTCATCAACCTGTTTAACTACATTGACCGGCAGGTGCTGGCGGCGGTAGTCAAGCCGATCAAGGAGACCTTCTTTGGCGCACGCGGTCTGGGCAGCCAAGAGGGCGTGCTGGCGGCGGTGATGGTCTGGTTCGAGCAGCGGCTGGGATTCAAGCCGGAGGACGCGCTCATCGGGTTGCTGGGCACCGCCTTCATGGTGGTCTATATGCTCGGGGCGCCGCTCTTCGCGCGCCTGGCCGAGCGGCGGTCCCGCTGGCTGATCATCGGTTTCGGCGTCATCCTGTGGAGCCTGGCCAGCGGGGCTTCAGGCCTGGCGGGGACGTTTGTCGCCCTGCTTCTGACGCGCTGCCTGGTTGGGGTGGGCGAAGCGGCATACGGGCCGGTCGCGCCGACGGTGATCGCCGATTATTACCCGGTGAAGGTGCGCGGTCAGGTGCTGGCGTGGTTCTACATGGCCATTCCCGTGGGCAGCGCGCTGGGCTTCGTCATTGGTGATCTCGTGGCGCGGT
>JAKLEJ010000457.1 GCA_022711695.1 Verrucomicrobiota bacterium
TCGGCCAACGGGATGCTCTCACGCCCGATGCGGGCGCCCTGGAAGCTGCCCGTCGTGTAATCGACCACCACTGACCCCTGCCCTGCTGCCTGGACGTTCCCTTGCGCACCCGGAGCGGTGTCCGGGGTCTAGAGTGCCGCCCCTAAAAAGAAGCGGGGCCGGATTTGAGTCCGGCCCAGTCCTGAGAACAAGTTCTTTTCTCTTTGACGCTGCGCTGCGGACCACGCATCACTCACACACAGAATAACCGCATTTCGCGTCTCACTAACGAGGACACAATAACGGAATTCCTGTCCCCTGCCAGTCACCAGAACTGGTGACACGTCACCAGCGCCCCGGAACGGTCATTGGATTCCATTCATATTATATTGCAAAGCATTTTCCATAAATGTTTTATGGCTTTGCATTCAGCTCGCGCCGATGTCGTTTGGGTCTCTCCGCTAATGTTTTTCAGAGGATCCGATCGTTGCTGGACTCCCCCCCCTGGCAAGCCCCAGTGCCAGGTGAAAAAGAGGCGCCCGGCCCTAATTCCTCGCGGAGAAATTCGGGGTAGTGGTTGAAACCACCCGTCTCTCTGGCTTAGCCTCAAGCCGTGAGCAGCGTGTTGCCATGGGTGACAATCATCATTCCCACGCGTCCAGGCGAGGCCAAACCCCGGGCCCTGGCCGCCGCCCGCCTCCTGGACTACCCCCCCGACCGCGTTGAGGTCATCGTCGCCCGCGGAAAGCAGCCGTCCGTCCAGCGGAACGCCGCTCTGCGCGAGGCCAAAGGGGAGCTAATCTACTTTCTCGACGACGACTCGCTGGCGGAGCCCCGGAATCTGCGCCGCGCCCTGGAGCATTTCAAGGATCCCCGGGTGGCCATGGTGGGCGGACCCAACGTGTGTCCGCCGGAAGCGCCGCTGCAGGAGCGGGTTTTTGCGGTGGTGCTCTCGAGCCTGCTGGCCTTTGGACCCAGCCGGGCGCGCTACGCCCCGGTGGGCGACGCCCGCGCCAGCAGCGAGAAGGAACTGATCCTCTGCAACCTGATGGCCCGGCGCCAGCCGGTGGCCGACCTGGGCGGGTTCGACGAAGCCCTGTATCCCAACGAGGAAAACGCGCTCATGGACGAATTGCAGAAGCGGGGGAACACGCTCGTCTATGATCCGGCGTTCGTGGTGCGACGCCGGCCCCGCCCCACCCTGTCTGCCTTCTGCCGGATGCTCATGACTTACGGCCGCGGCCGCGCCGAACAGTTCCGGCTTCACCCGACGGCAGGTTCGGCGCTCAACCTGGCGCCGCCGCTCTTCTGCGTGTACCTGCTGCTGTGTCCGCTGCTGGCCTGGCGATGGCCTCACGGGCTCTGGCCGCTGGCGGCCTATGGCGCCGCCATCCTGGCGCAAACGGCCCTCTCCGTTCGCGCACACGGGCTGTGGACGAGCCTGCTGGCCTCGCCTCTGATGGCGGCGAGCCACACCTTCTACGGAGTGGGCTTCTGGCACGGCCTGTTCACGCGTCTTCAATCGCCGTCGGCAAAGACAGTCACGGAGGTAACCCTTGAACGAATCCAACCCGGTCTGGAAAAAGGCGCTTAAGACCTGCGCCGACCCTGAGCAAGCCGGCCGCTTTCTGCGACTGCTCCTGGAGAGCGACGCCGCGCCGCGGCTGGCAAGCCCCTCTGCCGAACAGGCCCGGATTCTGTGCGCCCTCCTGAGCGGCTCGCAAATCCTGGGGGAAACGCTCCTGGCGCGTCCGGAGCTTCTGGAGGTCCTGGACTCGCAACGGCTGGAACGCCCTCGCGGCGAGGCCAGCCTGAAGGGCGAGCTGGGCGCGGCCCTCAAACCGCTCCTCCAAACGGCCGACCACGCGGCGGCGTTTTCCGCCATTCGCCTGTTCAAACAGCGCGAGATGCTGCGGATTGCCGCCCGGGACCTGGCCCGGCTGGGCACGACGGTCGAGGCCATCCGCGAAATCTCGGACGTGGCGGACGCGTGCCTGGCGGCCGTGCTGGAAGTGTGCCGGCGCCAGCTTGCCGAGCGGTTCGGCCACCCCCACCACCCGGACGCCGACGGTCAATGGCAGCCCACGGCGTTCTGCGTGCTGGGCATGGGTAAGCTGGGCGGCCAGGAACTTAATTACAGCTCGGACGTGGATGTCCTCTTCGTCTATAGCGAGGAAGGCGGCGTGTACAAGGAGGCCCCGTCGAAGAAAGCCAAGCCCGCTCTGAGCAACCACCAGTTCTTCACGCGGCTGGCCGAGGCGTTCATCGCCGAGGTAGGCCGCTTGACCGCCGAGGGGGCGCTTTACCGGATCGACCTGCGTCTGCGGCCAGAGGGGGACGCCGGGCCGCTGGTGCGCTCGCTGGCCAGTTACGAGAACTACTACGCCCAGTGGGGCCAGACCTGGGAGCGCATGATGCTCATCAAGGCCCGCGGGGTGGCGGGCGACACCGCCCTGGCGGGCGAGTTTCTCGAAACGATCCAGTCCTTCCGGTTCCCGCGCTCGCTCACTCCGCATGCCCTGGCCGAGATCGCCGCGATGAAACAGCGCATCGAGGACGAAGTGGTGCGCAGCGGCGAACTGGACCGCAACGTCAAGCTCGGCCGGGGCGGCATTCGCGAGATCGAGTTCGTGGTTCAAACCCTCCAAATGCTGCACGGCGGCCGCAACCCCTTTCTCCATGGAGCGCAGACCCTGCCGATGCTGGAGAAACTGGCGCAATACCGGCTTCTGGAGGGCTCCGAAGCCCTCGCCCTGGGCGAGGCCTACTGTTTTCTGCGCGATGTCGAGCACCGTCTGCAAATGCACCAGAACCGGCAGACCCACACCATCCCGCTCGAACCGGCCGCCCGCGAGCGACTCGCCCGGCTGATGGGCTTCAAGGGCTGGAAACCCTTCGAGAAACAGCGGGCGGCCCACGCCGCCACCGTCCGGCTCCTCTATGACAGGCTGCTCCGAACCGAATCCCCCAGCCCCGCCTCGCTGCTGCCGCGCGAATTCGAGGACGCCGAATCCGAGTGGAAGAAGCTGCTCCCCGCCCGGTCGTTCCGCGACCCCGAAAAGGCCTTCCGGCTCCTGAAGCAGTTTGCGCTGGGCCCGGGCTTCGGTCACATCTCGGCGCGGACCAGCGAACTGGCGTGGCGATTGATCCCGAAGATCATCGCCCTCTGCCCGCCCAGCGGCGCCAGCCTGCCGCCGCTTCCCCCGCAAGAACAACAGCTCCTCGGAACCGACCGCGCCCCAATCCACCTCTCCGACCCGGACCGCGTGCTCGCGCGGCTGGACACCTTCATCGCCGCCTATGGCGCGCGCGCAACTCTTTACGAGGTCTGGGCGAACAATCCGTCGCTCTTCGAACTCATGCTCCGCTTGTTCGACCGTTCCGAGTTCCTGGCCGAGACCGCCATCCGCACCCCTGACATGGTCGAAGAACTCATGCTCAGCGGGCATCTGCGCCGCCGCAAGAGCGCCGCGGAGAT
>JAKLEJ010000458.1 GCA_022711695.1 Verrucomicrobiota bacterium
ACCAATGCCCCCGAGCCGGTGGTGAAGTTCCAGCTCGGCCACGCCTATCGCCTCCCGCTTTGGGAGCTGGTGTACCACGAGTGCGTCGTGGCCCAATGGTACTGGGGCGACTACAACAACAAGCTGCCCGCCCTCTGGGACAAGCGCGACCTCTTCAATCTTCTCTACGCCACGCCGCCCATGTTCATGTTCAATCGCTCCCTCTGGCAGGAGCGCAAGGAGCGGTTTGTGCGGAGCTACCGCGACACCTGCCCCGCGGTGAGAGAGGCCGGCTACTCGGAGATGACCGACCACCGCTGGCTGACGCCCGACCGCGCCGTGCAGCAGACCCGTTTTGCCAACGGGCTCGTCATTGCGGTGAACTTTGGCGAGACCGCGCGCACGCTGCCTGACGGAACGCTTCTTCCGGCGGGCGGCTCGCGAATCCGGCGCGAGCCTCGCAACTAGAACGCCGCGAAAACGCCCCCGGCGTCCGGCGCGTTATTGGGTCAGTCGAGGCGACTCCGATCGGACGGTTGCGGCCGCGTCCGGCCCCGTTTCGAGCTTGACGGCGAGCGCCCTCCGTGGGCTAATCGGCCCCGGTTCGCGGAAAACAGCGGTGTCGGTGTCAGAAAAGACAGATTGTCGGAACCTTAAAGCGCAAGACATTCAGAATTCCTGCCCACGCAGAATCTCCCCACTCGGTTGTTTGAGCGACACAAGCAAGTTATGAACGATTCAAGATTGTTTGTCGGGAACCTCTCCTATCGGACGATGGAAAACGATCTGCAGGATTATTTCGCTCAGGCCGGAGCGGTCAACTCGGTGGACCTGATGCTGGACAAGTTCACCGGCAAATCCCGCGGGTTTGCGTTCATCGAGTTCGCGACCGCCGAGGGCGCCAAGAAGGCGGTGGAGATGTTCCACAACCAGGAATTTCAAGGTCGAGCCCTGACGGTCAACATCGCCCGTCCCCGCGAGGAACGTCCGGCGCGCGGTGGCGCCCGGGCCGATCGCGGCGGCAGCCAGCCCCCGCAGGAGTCGTAGTCGAGCGTTGTCTGTTGCTCCAACGGGCCGGGCGGGGTTCCGCCCGGCCCGTTGCGTTTCTGCCGCCCAACCGCCGCAGGGCGCCGCTTCCGAATAAGAGTTTGACACTCCCCAAACCCAACCCTAATTTCGCCCAAGCAAACGAACGCTATGTCTGAGAACAATCCAAGCGCTCCCGGTCTGCCGCCCAAACCGGCCGAAGCGGCCAAGGTCCAGCCCAAGAAGGAAACCGTCCGCATTGCCCTGCCGCCCAAGCCGACCGCGGCCCCGACGATCAAGCTGCCGTCCGTGCCGGCCGCCGCCGCGGCCGCTCCTGCGGCGACCGCTCCGCCTTCGGGAACCGCGACGCAGCGGGCCCCCACCCAGGCCCCGCCGCCGCCCAAGCCTCCGACCGGTGGCGCCACCACCTCCGTGGCCCGGCCGGCCCCCGGCGTCGCCAAGGCCGCTCCGGCCGTCCAACCGGCCGCCAAGAAGCCGGCCCCGTCGCCGGCCGCTCCCGTCAGCGTCCTCGACACGGTTCTGGCCGTGCTGGCGTTTGTCGCCGCTTTGGCCGCGCTGGTCAGCGTGGTGCTGCTCTTTGTCGGGCCCATGGCTCTGACCTGAGTCTTTCCCTTTTTCCAATTCTCTTTGTTGCTATGGCAGGATCCAACGTAAAGATTTTGACCGAAGCCAATTTCCGGCAGGAAGTGCTCGAGTCCTACCAGCCCGTGCTGGTGGATTTCTGGGCCGAATGGTGCGGCCCCTGCAAGGCCCTGGGCCCGATCTTCGACGACCTCGCCGCCGAATACGACGGCAAGGCCCGCTTCGGCAAGGTCAACATCGACGACAACCAGAACCTCGCGGCCGAATACGGCATCCGCGCGGTGCCCACCCTCCTGCTGTTCAAGGCGGGCCAGGTGCATGACCAGTTTGTCGGCCTCAAGAGCAAGCGCGACCTGAAGGCGGCCCTCGACCAGGCGATGGAGTAGATTCATCGAGGGCGACGGGCGCATCGCTCCTTGTCGTCGCAGGCGGCCGACCAGCGTCCTCGGGGCCCTGGGTTGGCCGGCGGCTTGGGGCTTGCCCGGCCGGTTGGCTCGCGGGGCTTCGACTCCCGATCCATGAACATTTCTTCCTTGCTCGCCGACGAGGAGTGGCGCGGGCGCGAGTTTCCCGTGACCCGCCGGCAGGTGTTCCTCGCCCATGCCGCCGTCTGCGCGCTGCCCTGGCGGGTGGCCGAGGCCATCCGGCGCTGCGCCGAGGCCGGAGCCCAGGGCGACCAGGAGGAGGCGCTGCCCCGCACGCTCCTGGCCGACACCCGCAGCCTCGCCGCCACCCTGCTGCGGGCCCAACCGGAGGAAATCGCGCTGGTGGGGCCGACCTCGCTGGGCCTGAGCCTGGTGGCCTCCGGCCTGCCCTGGCGCAAGGGCGACAACCTCCTCATCTACCACGACGATTACCCCGCCAACGTCTATCCCTGGATGGCCCTGGCCGAGCGCGGCGTGGAAGTGCGCCTGATGAACCTGCGCGGGCTGGGCCGCATTCGGCCCCAGGACGTCATCGGGCAGGTGGACGAGCGCACGCGCCTGGTGGCGCTGGCTTCCTGCCACTTCGTCAGCGGCTGGCGGCTCGATCTGGCCGCCGTTGGCCAGGCCCTGCGGCAGCGCCGCATTCTCTTCTGCGTGGACGCCATCCAGACCCTGGGGGCCCTGCCCACCACCGTCGAGCACATCGACTTCCTGGCGGCCGACGCTCACAAGTGGCTGCTGGGCCCCTGTGCCGCCGGCATCCTCTACGTGCGGCGCGAGGCCCAGGAAATCCTGCGTCCGACGGTCTTTGGCTGGCACAACGTGCGCTGCCCGGATTTCGTCGCCCAGGAAAAGCTGGCCTTCCGATCCGACGCCGGCCGGTACGAGGCCGGCTCGGCCAGCATGTTGAGCGCGGCGGGTCTCAAAGCCGCCCTGGAACTGCTGCTCGAGGCGGGCATCGACAATATCGCCGCCGAATTGCTGCGGAAACGCGCCTGGCTGGTCCCGGCTCTCCAGGCCAAGGGCTGGACCGTGCTCCACGCCGACGCCCCCCAGCCCAACCGGGGACCGCTGCTCTCCTTTCACCGGCCCGGCGCGGACATGCCGGCCGTGCACCAGAAGCTGCTGGACCTGGGCATTGTCACCTCCCTGCGCAAGGACCGCGCCGGCCGCGCCTATATCCGGGTCTCGCCCCACTTTTACAACACGGACGCCGAACTGAGCCGCCTCGTGGAGGCGGTGTGATCCGGCGCCCGATGGATCGGCCGGCGTATTTTTCTTGAACCATGCCGGGGCGGCGCCGAATGATGCCGCGCAAGTTGCACAACAAATTGGACCTGCTTTGACTTATGAAAATGACTCCCGTTTCCACTCCCTTGTCCCGCCGTCAGTTCATCAAGACCACCGGCCT
>JAKLEJ010000459.1 GCA_022711695.1 Verrucomicrobiota bacterium
GCGTGAGGTTGGCCCCGGCGGCGAGCGTGACGTTATCGCGCAGGTTGTTGAGCGATTTCACCACCTGGCCGGACGCAATGCCCGCCGCAGTCACGGCATTCGCTGTCACGCCATTGGCGGTGGCGGCGGAGCCGGCGGTGGTCGCGCTGGCCGCCACCCCCGCCGTCGGCGCGAACAGCGCCTGGGGCGCGGGGGTCAGGGTCTGCCTCGGCGCCAGCGTGAGGAAGCTTGCGGCGCCGTTGGTGCGCGCGCCGATCTCGATCCATCGGGCGTCGCCCGTGAACACGCTCGGGCCGAAATCGAGCGTCACGGTGAAAAGCCCGTTGACCACCGGCGTGGAGACGTTCGTCACCACGACTCCAACACCGGCGCCGGCTTGTGCGGTGTCAAAGAGCGCAAAGCGCAGATCGTAGGCGCCGTTGGCGGGTTGGCCCGCGTCGTTCAAACGGCCCTGGTAGGTGAAGGCCGTGCCGGTCGGCGAGGCCGCCAGGCAGGGGGCGGTGGGCAGAAGGCACAGGCTGAGCAGGATCGCGTGGAGTTGGATTTTGGTCTTCATGCAGGGTGTTGGTTAGGCGAGCGCAGGCGCGGCAACCGCAGGGGTGTCGGACGCTGGCCCGAGTGCCCCGTCCGGATTTGTCGGCGGCCGGTTGCCGCCCGAACAGGGAAGCCGGAGGCTGACCTTCCAAGGGGCGGGGTGAAGGCTTTCGCCCGGATTATCAGCTTCCGGCATGGGTGGAGACTTGAATCTCTTGGGAGGTTGGTCAATCCTCTGTGCTATGCACAAACCGCGATGTTCTGCCGTGCCGGCGGCTTTGGCGCCCACCTTGGGAGATAAAGACCCTTGCGAGCCCCCGTCTGCCGTCGCATGCATCGCGGTCCCGTTCCGTTTCGCCACGTTCGCCGTCACTGCGTCGGGATACGGAGCGCTCCCCCCAAGTCTCACCCATGGGGTGAAGGTCCACCGAGCTTCGCTTTGGCAAGAGAAGCACCGTGACAGAGAGCACAATCACAGAAAGAGCAGCAAAGGGGAGAGTGCAAGGCGAAAAGCGCGAGGGACACAAAGGAGAACGGCTTGGCAGGAGCCTCGCCTTATCGCGGGTCGCCATGCCGTGTGAGAGCCGCGATTCTCACCCCGGCTCGGTAGGGGGGACGCCCACGCGGAGCCCTCAGGGGGTCGGGGACAATCGCGGCCGGCTCAGGTTGCCTGGCCGAGGTCTTCGAGCAGGAGGCGGGCGCTGATGCGGGCGGATTCGAAGATGACCGGCAGGCCGCTGCCCGGATGGGTGCCGCCGCCCACCAGGTAGAGCCGGCCGGCTTCCTCGAAGCGGTTGCCCGGACGCAGGTGCAGCATCTGGCCGAGGTTGTGGGCGAGATTGAAGGTGGCGCCGCGGTAAACGGCCACTTTGCCTTCCCAGTCGGCCGGCGTGACGATGCGCTCGAAGCGGATGCGTTTTTCGAGATCGGTCAGGCCGAGTTTGGCGAGTTGCCGCAGCGCCACCTGCCGGTAGCGGGCGCGCTCGCGAGTCCAGTCGATGTTCGGGTGCTGGTGGCTGACCGGCACCAGGACGTAAAGCGCGCTGTGACCGGCCGGCGCCATGGTTTCGTCGGTGCGTCCGGGGTTCTCGACGTAAAAGGAGGGATCCTCGGTCAGGATGTGCTGGTTCTCTATTTCGTCCAGGTTGCGGCGGTAGTCTGCGGCGACGTAGATATTATGGTGTTGGAGCTGGTCGCATCGGCCCTCGATCCCGAGATAGAGCATGAAGGTCGAGCAGGAGAAGCGTTTGCCGGCGACGGCGTCGTCGGTCCACTTCCGCCGATGCTGCGGGGGGAGGAGCTTCGTCACCGCGTGGCCGAAGTCGGCGTTGACCACCACGGCGTCGGCGCGGAGTTCGCCGGCGGCCGTCCGGACGCCGACGGCGCGGCGGTTTTCGACGAGGATTTCCGTGACGGTTTCGTTGAGGCGGATGCTGGCGCCCAATTCCGCGGCGACGCGCGCCATGCCGCGCGTGAGGGCGTTGCAGCCGCCGATGGGATGGAAGATGCCGTGTTCGTATTCGAGGAAGGAGAGGATCGAGAACAAACTGGGGCACTGGAAAGGGGACATGCCGAGGTACTTCGACTGGAAGGTGAAGGCGAGCTGCAGGCGCGGATCGCGGAAGTAGCCGGCGAGTTCGGCGTGAAGCGACTTCCACGGCTTGAGAAAAGGCAGCACCCCGAGCAGGCGGGGTTGCAGCAGGCTGGTCCAGCCAAGCCAGGGCGATTGCAGACAGGGGGCGAACTTCTCCAGCTTGACCCGGTTCTCGGCCATGAAGCGCCGGAACTGCGGCGCATCCTGCGGGGCCAGCCGGGCGATCTCGGCGACCATCCGCTCGACATCCGACGAGCACAGCAGCTCGCCGCCCGCGCCGAAGACGAGCCGGTATTGCGGGTCGAGCTTCTTCATCGGCACTTCGCGCCGCAGATCCCGTCCCACGGCCGCGAAGATCTCCTCGAGGATCTGGGGGTAGAGGAAGAAGGTCGGGCCGAGGTCGAACCGGTAGCCGCCGCCTTCGATCGGGGAAGTGCGGCCGCCCACCCGGGGCTCCTTTTCGAGGACCGTGACATCCAGGCCGGCTTTGGCCAGCAACATGGCCGTGGCCAGGCCGCCCGGGCCCGCGCCGATGATGATGACTCGGTTCGACATGGGGATCGTTCTAGCGCAGGTCTTACTTTCCTGCAAGCTCAGCCGCCAAGCAAGAATCGGCAGGCGCGCCGGAGCGCCGCCAGAGACAGGCGCGTCGGCGGGTAGCGGAGACTCGAATCGAAGAGGAAAGAGCGCCGCAGCACCGAGCGCCGGTGGCTGAAGCAGTCGAAACTTGCCTGGCCGTGGTACGCGCCCAGGCCGCTCTCGCCAAGCCCGCCGAAGGGCAGGTCCTTGCCGACGATGTGGGTGACGGTGTCGTTGAGACAGACGCCGCCGGAGCGCGTCTCGGCCAGCACACGTTCCTGGGTCGCCCGATCCCGGGTAAACAGGTACAGGGCCAGCGGGGTGGGTTGGTCGCGCAACCGGGCCAGGGCCTCCTCGATCCGGTCGAACTCCAGCACGGGCAGAATTGGGCCGAAGATCTCCTCCCGCATCGCCGGGGCATTCCAGTCCAGGCCCGTCAGGATTGTTGGGGCCAGGTAGAGGTCGGTGGCGTCGTTCTGGCCGCCGTGCTCAATGTGCCCGCTGGCCAGCAGGCCGACCAGGCGATCCCAGTGCCGCCGGTTCACAATGCGGCCGTAGTCCGGGCTGCCTTGGGGATTCGCGCCGTAGAACTCGCGCAGGGCCTGCTTCAGCGCTTCCACCAATCCGCTGCGCGCGCGGCGGTCCACCAGGACGAAGTCCGGCGCGACGCACGTTTGCCCGGCGTTGAGGCATTTGCCCCAGGCGATGCGCCGGGCGGCGGTTTCCATC
>JAKLEJ010000046.1 GCA_022711695.1 Verrucomicrobiota bacterium
CTGGCCGCCGTCATTGCCCTTCTCGCCCATTTTCAGCAGGAGGCCCTCGTACACCTGGGAGAGGGTGAAGACATGGGTGGTGTCCACGGTTTCGTTGCTGAGGTCGTGGACCTTGTCGAGCACATCGGAGAAATTCTTTTCAGAGTCAATGCGGCTGCGCTCGACGCCGGACATGACCTCGCTGATGACCTTTTGACGGGCGGTGGCCCTGGGCCTGGTTTTGAGTTCCTTGAGGTGGGGCAACAGGTCCTCGTGAACGAATTTCCAGACACTCTTTTTGGTGTCCTGGCGGAGGGGGGAATCGGGGGCGGCCCAGTCGCGCCAGCGGTAGGGGGTTTTCAGGGAGGGCGTAAAGGGCAGGCCCAGGGCCTGGGCTTCCTCGACTTCGTGGACTTCGCGCTCGTCCAGGATGCGGAGGAAAAGGATCCAGGTGAGTTCGGGGACGTAGTTCATGGCGCCGGCCACGTTGGAGCGGCGCATGATGTCGCAGATGGATTTGACGGCGGCGTTGAGCGACTGCTGAGTGGCGTGGCGCTTGCCGTTGGTGGGGGCGGCAGCGGGTTCGGCTTTTGGTTTCCTAGGCATGGTGGTGGGGGCAGTGAACTTGAGGATATTAGATTCAGGAGTGCGATTCACGCCGCGGAGGCCGGGTCATGGTGTGGCCTGGGAGCGCCGGGCCAAGAATTTCACATGGTGCAAAGTGATAAATTTCAAGTAGTTGAGGGCTTTGGGTCCCGGTTGTCTTACATTTTTGTTGTTGTCGGGGGGGCGTGGGTTCATATTGCTTCCGGCTCTGCTTCAACCGAAGCCTGACGTTATGCGTCAGAGATTCATGTAGGTTGGGTGGGGCCGGTTTTATTTTTGGGCTTCACGAATTCTTCACGATATTCCACTTCCGAGGGAACGAAGCGCCAATGCAGGTAAGGAGCGGTCCAGCGTTCGGCGAGGCCGTCCGGTGTGCCGGTGGAGATGCCAATATTCAAGCCGGGCCGAATGCGGTGAATCTCGGCCAAAATCGCCTTGTAGAGGATTTCCTTGGCGACGGTGCGTTTGCCGCGGCGGCGTTGCCCTTGGGGAATTTCCTTGTGCTTGTTGTTGAGGCGAAAGGCCATTGCGCCGAGAACCACATCCAAGCACTGGGCCAGGACGTGGTCATGTGAGTCAAACTCGGCAATATCCTCCGTGCGGATGGAGAGGCCGGCGTGGTGGATGCGGGGGTTGTCTTTCAGGGCCAGAATAAAGCCTTTGAACTGGCTGGCCGCTTCCTTGGTTTCGGGGAACTCGTCAAAGTAAAGGCGGAGCCTGGCGGGTTCGGCGATCGGCGTGCGGTGCATGAGCCCGAAGGCGTGCTTGATGAACTGATAGTAAAGGCGAAAGAAGGCGCCCTCGATCTGGTCCTGGGTGAGGCCTACGGCCTGGTGAACGTTCTGGCGAAACATGATCCGGACCTTCAGGTGGCCCTGGCGAACCTCCTCAAAGAAAGCCTGCATGAGCTCGCGGTACTTGGGCAGGTAGGTGGCGGTCACCTTGGACCATTTGACTTCGCCAAACAGGTTGAGCCGCTGTTTCTCTGAGTTCAGGCGGGTGGTAATACGATCGTAATGAGAAGACCCGACGAGGACCCCGCCATAGAAATTGGAGTAGTAGGCTCCGGAGACATCGGACTCGTCGCAGAAAATAATGTATTCCTTGTCGGCCATGGTGGATCAGATTCTGCCGGCGAAGGCTCCACGGAGAAGGGCGGCGGGGAGGTGGTCGAGGGCGGCCTGCTTTTCGTCGAGGCGGACTTTCATGAGTTTGATGGCTGCCAGTTGGCTGTCCGCGGCCTGTTGGCGCTGCCAATCGGGAATGAGAATTGTCGCCGGCGCCAGTCGCTTGAACAGCAAGCGCTCCCGGACGGCACCACGCGTCATTGATTTAATGAACTCGGCCCCGTAGCGCGACCTGAACCAGTGATAGAACCATCGGGCGCTCAGGCGGCCTTCGACGGCGGTCATCACCACGTAATCGGGGCTGGTGATGCCGGGAGCGTCGCCCTCATCCAGCATGGCGATTGAGCCAAGAAGGATGCGCATGGGGTTGTAGAAGACGGTGCCAGGGCGGACGGGCTTATAGCGGCCAGGGTTCTTGCCGACCGGTTCTTTCGCAGGTGCCAGGCCTTCGCGGGTCGCGCCCAGGACCGGGTATTTGGACCAGTCGTCACCGATGCCGGCGGTTACTTCATGCAGAGCGTCGGCGAAGCGGGCGGGGCGGGCGCTTCCGTTCTTCAGGGATTCACGGAGAACAGCGTGGACGAGTGTGTTCAGGGTTTCGGCTTGGGCCTGCACGGCGGCGCGGGCTTTTGCGACGTCGGTAAATTGCTCTTGGAGGCGGGCGGCGATACGGCGCTGCTCAGGTGGCTCCGGCATGGCTATCTGCATGGCGGCAACGACACCCTTGCTTATGTTTGGATCCTTGCGATTGCCACTGCTGTACCGCATCCACTTAGGGCGGATGTGAATGAGGGCGTAGTGCAGGAATGACGAGTCGAATTCCTCAGGATTCGGGAGAATTGAGCAAACGGCTTGGTTGGTGGCGGCGCGGATTCCAAGGAGGCCGCTTTTCCCGATTGTGCCGCCGCCTCCATACATTGCGACCATCACTGTCCCGACTGGCAGCAATTCGCCGCGGATCGCGCGGAGCGCTTCATGGGTTATCTGTTCTTCGGTTGATCGGACGAGGTCGTTGTTGAGGTCTAGGGTCTTTACCCAAGGGATTTGACCAGCAAAATAGCCGGGATTTCCCCTGCTTGGCGTTCCTCCGGCCGCTATCTCGCCCAACTCGCCGATCTTCCGAAGACGCCATCCCGGGGGCAGATTGTTCGGACTGTCCTTCTGTTCGGTTCGGGATGATCTCGCCGTTTTCATTACGCAGCGAACAGCGTCTCCTTGGTCTGACGAAGGAGGTCGGACGGTTGACCGGCACGCTTGAGGGCGGCGAGGGGCTGGAGTTCCTGCAGTTCCGGGGTGCGCCAGAGGTCGGTGGCTTCGAGGGCGGCGGTGCCGGATTGCTCGAACTGGCGGACGATGGCGCGGATGACCCTGGCAGAGGGCTGAGGCAACCGGAGGAGCCAGTCGGGGCCAGTATCACCGAAGCGTGCCGCACGCTGCGTGCGGGTGAGCGGCTGGACGCCGTGGGCGATGGCCGCCAGGACATCGAACTCGTCGTAATCTTGCATCCGGGCGGCGACACGGAGTTTCTCCGGGATGAGGCCCTGGATTTCGAGCTGGTGGAGCATCTCCTGGCGCTGGGTGGCGTCGAGCCAGCGCTGGCGGAAATCGGACAAGGTGGGAACGAGCTGGGTGAGTTCCTCAATGAGGCGCTGGCGGTATTGCTCCGGGGTGACCCGGGTGGCCTTGCCGTCCACGGCCAGGAGGTTGAAGGTGCCGACGTTCTGGATGTCGATCCGGAAGCCCTTAGCCTTGGTCCGGAGCGGGGGCTCAGGGGGCGGAGGAGGCGGGGGCTGCGGACGAGGGGCCGGCGGCGGGGGCGTTGTGAAGCTGGTCCCGAACAGGGCGGTGGCCCCGGTGTAGTCGAAGATGCGGAACATCAGCTTGCCGGTGCCGGCGTCAATGCGGGTGCCGCGGCCGACCATCTGATGAAAGAGGATGGGCGATTGGAGGTAGCGGAAGAACACGATGTTGCGGACGCAGGGGACGTTGACGCCGGTGGACAGGAGGTCCTTGGTGGTGGCGATGAAGTGGCTCCGCTGGCGGCCCCGGAAGATGGGGATAAGGGCCTGGCCTTTGACCGAGGACATGCACTTGAAGGCGTAGGTGGGGGCGCGCTTGCGGCCCTGAGCAGCGCACCAGGCGGCGTAGAGATTGTTCAGGCCGTTGGCGACAAGATCGGCGTGATGGTCGCTGGCGCAGAAAATGATGGTCTTTTGCTGGGGATCGCCGTCGCCGGTGGCCAGGAGGCGCTCGAACAGGTGGGCGCACATGGCTTTGACCCGGTCCGGCATGACGAGGCGGAGTTCGAGGGAGACGCCCTCGTAGCGCTCGTTCATCTCGTCCGGAGAAACGGTCTGGCCGGTGTAGGCATCGGTAAGGGTCTTGCCCTCGAAGTCGCTGCGCTGGACGCCGCGGAGCCGCTCGGGCTGCTGGTGGCGGTCGTGGAAGAGGTCGTATTGCTCGATGTCCACCGGGGCGAGGTAGCCGTCTTCCACGCCCTGGAGGTAGGTGTATTCGTAAACTGGCTCGCCGAAATAGCGGTAGTTGTCGGCGAGACGACGTCGCTCCTCGTCCACGGTTTTGCGGGTGGTTTCGTCGGCGCACTCGGGCAGGTGGAGTTCGAGTTGGCGGGGAGTGGCGGTGAGACCGATCTGGATGGCCTGTTTGTTTTGCTCGAGGATGACGTGCCAGTCCCCCCAGGCGGAGCGGTGGCACTCGTCAATGACGATGACATCGAAATAGCCGGGCGGGTAGTGCTTGAGGAAGAAGGTGGAGTCTTCGCCGCCCTGGGTTTTGTCGAGGGTCTGGTAGGTGGCGATGAGGACGCGGGCGTTCTTCTGGGGGTTCCTGGTGTCCACCTCGGCGGCGTCGTTGCCGAAGAGGTTCTGAAAATCGGTGAGGCCGTTATCGCGGAGTTCGGTGCGGTCGCAGACGAAGAGGGCGCGGCCGAGCCAGGCGGCTTGGAGGAGCTTGTGGAGCAGAACCGCGGCGATGCGGGTCTTGCCGGCGCCGGTGGCGACAGCGAGCAGAACACGAGGGGGCTCGTGCCGGGCGCGCTGGCGGATGATCCGGGTGAGGCTGGCCCGGATAGAAGCGTCCTGGTAGTAACGAAGATAGTCGCGGCCCTGCGCGTAGGGGGTGATGAGCGGCTGGAGTTCGGCGGCGGTGGCGGGCAGACAGCGCCTAGCCATGTAACGGGCGGTCAGTTCCTCCGGAGTGGGAAACCCGGACATGGGGTGGGGATCGCCGGTCATGCCGGTTTCCACGTCGTGTTCGACGAACAGGTGGCCGTTGGTGGAATAGACGAAAGGGACGTCGTGCAGTTTACCGATGCGATAGCCTTTGCCCTGCTGTAGGCCGTGCTCGGGGGGCAGGCTCTCCCGCTTGGTCTCGATGATGGCCATGGGGATTGGCTCGGCGCCGGGCTGGAGCGGGGCCAGCAGGACGTAATCGGCTCGGCCGGCGGGGCGGCGCTGGCCCCTACCGTAAACGATGTCCACCGCGGCGGCGGTGACCTCGACGCGGATGTGTGCCCGGGGCCAGCCGCGCTGGTCGATCAGGCAGGGATCGACAAGTTCAATGCGCGTCTGGGCTTCGTTGCGTGACATCAGGGGGGCGGCGGGGGGACGGCAAAGGTGACAGCATGAGCGACGCGAGGCTGGGGGTCCTCTGGGACCGGCGCCTGCCGATCGAAGTGAAGTGCGATGCTTGAATCCGACATGCCGCAGACTTGTGAGATCATGATGGAGGGATAGACAGAAAGATGCAGCAAAAAAAATGGGCCGACGCGGGCTTTGCTTACCTGGCGGTAAGCAAGGCGCGTGCGCGGTTGGCGGCCTTCCCACCTTCCCACGCGCCAATTCACTCGGAAGAAATTCGGGTCAGCTTGGCCTCAGCACGATCTTGCCGGTGAGGGTGCCGGCCTGGCGCAGGGTGTTCTCCTCCTGCAGGCGGTGGGCAGCCGCGGCCTCCGCCAGGGGCAGCACCCGGTCGATCCGCGGCCGGAGCCGTCCTTCCGCCAGCCACCGGCCGATGTCGCGGGCGCACAGCTCCTGCTCCTCGGCCGTGGCGTTGAACATGGCAAAGCCCCGCAGCGAGCAGCCTTTGACATAGAACGGCCCCACGGGAAAGGGGGGGCGCGCGGCCCGCCCCGCCATCAGGATCATGCAGCCGCGGCTGGCCAGCGCCGACACCACCCGGTCGAAGTCGGGTTCCCGCGCGCATTCCCACCAGACATTCACACCCTCCGGGGCCCAGGCTTTGAGTTGAGCGTCCAAATCCGGCGCATGATAGTCCAGGGCCAGTTCGGCCCCCATCTCGCGACAGAGGGCCAGCTTCTGCGGACTGCCGGCGGTGGCTGCGACCCGGGCGCCCAGGAGCGCGGCCATCTGGATGACCATGGTTCCGACGCCTCCCGAGCCGCCGTTCACCAGCAGCCGCTGGCCCGGCTTGATCGCGGCGTCGCGGACCAGGCCCAAATGCGCGGTGATTCCCACCAGCGCAGTGGCCGCAGCCTGCTCGTCCGCCACGCCGGCGGGCGTCGGGTAAAGCCAGCGTTCCTCCACCGCCGCATATTCGGCGAACGTGCCCTGCCGCCCCAGCAGCCCCTGGTTGCTCCCCCAGACCCGGTCTCCCGGCTTGACGCGCGAAACCCCGGGCCCGACCGCCTCGACCTGGCCCGCAAGGTCGCACCCCACGATGTAGGGCTTGGGCAGGGGCATCGGGACCATCCCTGCCCGGATGTACGTGTCGATCGGGTTGACGGCGACGGCGCGAACCTTCACCAACACCTGGCCCGGTCCGGGCGTGGGCGGCGGCAACTCGCCGTAGCGAATGTTCTCAGGAGGACCCGTCTGCTCGATGTAAGCGGCCTTCATATGGACTACCATGCCCGAGGCGCCGCCGGTCCGCAACCGCAAGCCGCGCTGCGCATTGGGCTCTGATCGGTCTTGGCTTGCCGGGCCATTTCCGGCAGGCTGCCCGTCCATGAAACACATCGCACTTCTGACAGCGGCCATGGTCCTGGCGTGCGCGGGCGGTTCGGGTCGCGCCGCCGAATACGAGGCGCGGACCTACGCCGATGGCGCCGGCCGGAGCCTTCCCTACCGGCTGCTGCTGCCGGACCCGTACAGCCCGACCGCCAAATACCCCCTGGTCCTCTTCTTCCATGGGGCGGGCGAGCGGGGCGCGGACAACAAGGCCCAACTGCTTCACGGCACTTCCCTGTTTTTGAAATCCGAGCACCGGCGGGATTTCCCGTGCTTCGTCCTGGCGCCCCAGTGTCCGGCCGGACAGCAGTGGGTGGACATGCCCTGGGGCACGGACTCCGGCGTCCGCCCGGCCGAGCCCAGCGCCTCGATGCGCCTGGCCCTCGAGGCCGTGCGCGCCGTGGCCCGCGAGTACAGCATCGACACCAACCGCCTCTATGTGACCGGGCTTTCCATGGGCGGCTTCGCCACGTGGGATTGCGTGACGCGCCATCCCGGCCTGTTTGCCGCGGCCGCGCCCGTGTGCGGGGGCGGGGACGACAAGACAGTCACTCCCGAGGCCGCCCGCGTGCCGGTCTGGGCCTTCCATTCGGACGATGACACCGTGGTGAAGGTGAAGCGAACGCGCGACATGATCCAGGCCATGCGCGCGGCCGGCGGCAAACCGAAGTACTTCGAGTATTTCGGGCTGGGGCATTTCTCCTGGGGCCGCGCCTACGGCGAGCCCGAGTTGCTCCCCTGGATGTTTGCCCAGCGGCGCGGCCATGAGGACGCGTATGCGCTGAAGACGCCGGCGCCCGAACTGCCCGCTGTGGCGCGGTTCCCCGACGACTCCGCGTTTCCCGGCGAGGGGCCGATCCGAAAGATGGACTGGTTCAAGAATCTCTGGCGCGAGCGCCGGCTCAAATGGTGGAACGACCGCCAGAAGGACCGGGGCGCGGTGGTCTTCCTGGGCGATTCGATCACCCAGGGCTGGGGCAGCCTGGCCAAGGATTTCCCCGACCTCAAGGTGGCCAACCGCGGCATCAGCGGCGACGTCACCCGCGGGGTCCTCTGCCGGCTCAAGGAGGATGTGCTGGACCTGGACCCCAAAGCCGTCGTGCTGCTGATCGGCACCAACGACCTCGAGGAGAACGGCGACCCCGAAGTCATCGCCCGCAACGTCCGGCGAATCGTTGCCGCCTGTCATTCCCGGTTTCCCGATCTTCCGGTGGTGGTGTGCAAGGTCATGCCCAGCCACTCGAGCAAGAAACGCCCGGCTGAAAAGATTCAGAGGCTCAATGCGCTGGTGGACGAAGTGGTGAAGGCCGGCCCGCCCTGCGTAGGCTGCGACACCTATTCGATCTTTGCCGACGACCAGGGAAATGCCAAGCCGTCCGAGTTCCCCGATCTGCTTCATCCGAACGCCGCGGGCTACGCGAAGTTTGCCGAGGCGTTGCGGCCGGTCTTCGCGCAACTGAAGCTCGCCGGCCGCGCTCCCTGAACCCGGTGCCAACTCAATTCGGCCGGCCGGCCTCCTGAACCCGGATGAACCGGCGGAAGACTATCAGCCCCAAGGGGGTGATGATGGTCGTCAGGGCGATGATCAGCCACAGGGTCTGGGGAGCCCGCGGGCCTGCCGCCGGACAATAGGCCTCCAGGAGCGGTCCCGAGACCATGCCCACAAAGAACTTGGCTACGAAGAAGGGCAGGTAGGAGAGCGACATGTAGGAGGCTTCCTGTCCCTTGGGGGCGATGGCCGCTGTGTATTCGTAGAGGCGCGGCGACCAGAAGGCCTCGCCGACCGAGAGAATCGTCACGTAAAGGAAGATGGCCACATAATACGGATGAACGGGACCCTTGAGCCCGAGCCAGACATGGCCGATCCAGTGTCCTGGCAGGCCCTCCGCCAGCGGTTGGAACCACGCCGGGGGCAGGGCCATGAGGAAGACCGAGAGCCCCGACACCAGGCTGCCAAACACCACCATCTTGTAGGCGGCGATCCGCTGCGTGAGGGCGCCGACAATCGGCACCAGGATGACGATGAGAATGGAGTTGATCGCCCATAACCGGCCGATGGGCGCGCCTTCGCCCAACTCGCGAATCCCGAACTTGGGATAAGTGTAGTACATGTGGTAGAAGATGAGGCGCACCGCGACCACCAGGGAAAGGAAGCCGAGAAACTTGTAGAAGGCGGGCTGCCGCCAAAGCCCCGCAAAGATGCGGGCGGTGTCCCGCAGGGCGTCGCGCACCGTCAGCGCCAGCGCCCGGGCCAGGTGCTCACCGGGGTACTTGGGCTGCTCGGGCGTCACCCGCAGGCCGCTATCCGTGGCTTCCACTCCGCCGCGCAGAAAGAAGTACACCAGCAGCAGGTTGGGAATGGTGAGAAAGAAGCTCGCCAGGAACAGCGTGCGGTAGGTGCTCAATTCCGCGCCGAGAAAAGGCAGGCTGAGCCGGCCGTATTCGCCCAGGGCTTCGCGCAGCGAATCGAAAATGAAGCTGGCGATGCCAAACCCGGCATTCATCATGGCGTAGAAGATCGAGAAGGAGATCGAGCGCTGGGCGGTGGTGGTGTAGCGGCGCACGGCCGCCACCATCACCGGCGTCATGAAGGCTTCGCCCAGGGCCAGCGGAAACAGGCCGCACGCCAGCGCCGCCCACGGGACGGTGGCGAACGTCATGAAACCCCGCGAAAGCACGCAGACGCCGAAGCCCAGCAAGAGCGCCTTGCGCAGACCGATCGCGTCCACCAGCGACCCCACCAGCACCGTGAACAGGGTCATCAGCGTGGACCAGGTGGCCACAACGTATCCGGCCCGGCTGTCGCTGTAGCCCAGATCCGAGGACAGCCACAGGACCAGGGTGGAATTCATCACGCCGTAGGCCAGAATGGCCAGCAACTTCGCTCCGAAAATAATCCAGAGCTCCCGGGCCGCGCCGCGCAAGACCGCGAACTGCCCCAGGAAGGAGCTGCTGCGTTTCTCCTTGTCAGCCATGCCGGCGCTTTCCCCGCGTCAGGATCTCAACCAGGGTCATCTTGGCCGCACTCTACCAAGGCCTCCGCGTTCAAGTCCACACATCCTGCCCCGAATCCTCGCGGAAATCACTTGGCCGCTTCGTTCAGAGCGTCGAGGACTTTGCCCGGGGTGAGCAATTCGGGCAGCACGATCGGCGGCGCGTTCGAGTTTCGGGGATAGACCAGCACCAGGGGCACCCCGGCCCGGCCGAACCGGTTCAGTTCCGCGGTGATGGCTGGGGGCACTTTGGTGTAGTCGCCTAGCAGGGCCGCGGCGTCGATTTCCTTGAGCCGCGTTCGGACAGACTCGATCTCGATGCTGGTCTTTTTGTTGGCCTGGCAAGTCACGCACCAGTCCGCCGTGAAATCCACGAAGACTGGCCGGCCCCGGGCGCGGGCCGCCGCCACCGCCTCGGGGCTCCAGGGCTGCCAGGCGATGCCGCCGGGCTCGGTTTGCAGAACTCCGGCGGACGCCTCCGCCTGGGGCGCGCGCCAGCGCAATTGCCCCTCCAGGACGTAGAAATAGCCGCCGCCGAGGATCAGGGCCGCCACCCCTGCGGCCAATCCACGGCGTTTGGACCCCTGTTGCACGAAGGCGCCGAACACCCAGGCCGCCAATGCCGCCAGCACCAGGAACATGCCCAGCCACCAGACCCGCCTGCCGTAATGAGCCTGCGCCACGGAGGACAGCCACACCGCCGTGCCCAACATCGGGAAGCCCATGGCGATCTTGAACTTCTCCATCCAGGCGCCCGGTTTCGGCAGCGCCTTCAGCCAGGCCGGATACCATGACAGCAGCAGGTAAGGCAGCGCCAGCCCGGCCCCCACCGTCAGGAAGACCAGAACCACGATGAACGGCGGCTGCGAGAACGCAAACCCGAGCGCAGCGCCCAGGAACGGCGCCGTGCAGGGCGTCGCCAGCGCCGTGGCCAGCACCCCGTTGAGGAACGCGCCCCCCAAACCCTCGCGGCCCGCCAGTTCGGAGGCGGTCGTCAGTGCGCGCCCCCCGAGGCTGACCTCGAACAAACCGAACAGATTCAAGGCTACCAACGTCACCAGGATCGTCAGCAACACCACAAACTCCGGGTTGCCGAACTGCATGCCCCAGCTCGCCTGCCGGCCCGCCTGCTGCACGCCAATCACCATGCCCGCCAGGACCAGGAACGAGAACAGCACGCCCAGCGCATAGACGATCCCCAACTGCCGAATCCGGCCCGGGGATTCCTTGCTCTGGTTGACGAACCCGAGAATCTTCAAGGCGATCACCGGGAGCACGCACGGCATGATGTTCAGGATCAGGCCTCCAAGGAACGCCAGCGCGAACATCCACCCGAGCGACATGCCTGTCTTCGCTGGGGCGGCCCCCTGGCTCGGCGCGGCCGCGGGCTGTCCCCCTGGCGTTGGCGGCGGGGCAGGGGAGGTGGCGGCGGCCTGGATCGCCAGCTTCGCCTCGTAAGCGGTCAGCGCCGCTTCGCCGCGTTTCTCCACCACCAGTCCCGGGATTTCGCCGGGCCAGTTGCCGCCGGTCGCGCTCACCGTCTTGCGCAGGCGAATCCGCGCGCCATCTCCGCTCGATCGCTCGGTGCTTGCGCCCACCTCGAACTTGTCGCTTTCGTAGGGAAAAAAGTCCTCCTCCGCGCCGGCTTGCGTGGGCGTCCACTCCAGGGTCAGCGTGCGTTCGTTGGCCTTGGCAGGTCCGTCCCACCAGGCCCGGGCCTGGAGACGGGGTTCGGGCTTGGGAATCCGCGCCAGGGCCTTCTTGAGTTCATCAGCCGCGGCCGAGGGCTTGCTCTGGCTGCCCACCCGCAGGCGCGCTCGAACCTCGCTCTGCCCGGGCACGCAGTTGACCTCGCATTCCAACCACGAAACCCTGGCTGTGATCTCCTGCTCGCCCGCAGCCGCATCCGCCGGCAGGGTCAGCGACGTGAGCAGCACCACTTCGCCCTGCAACACGTAGGTGGTCAGTCCTTCCACGGTGTGCTTTTCCGGCGCGGGCCACTGGATTTGCCCCGCCTTCCAGCCGGCCGGCAGCTTCCATTCGATCTCCGTGGGCTTGCCCGAATCGCCGCCATAGCGCCAATAGGTGTGCCATCCGGCGTCCATTGTCAGACGCACCCCCGCCACGACCGTTTCCCCGGGCCGGGCTTCCTCCGCGGAAAGCTCGAGGCTGGCCTTGGTCGCGTTCGCCGCCATCCCGGGCAGCGCCGACACCATCCCCAGCAGCATCCATCGCATCCAATTCATGCCCGCTAGGGTGCCTCAAGTCCTTCGAAAGGTCGAACCCGCTTTTTGGGGACCGTCGCCCGGCTGCGGAGAGCCCACCCGGGGGACGCCGACGCGAAAACGCTGGCGTCCCTCAAGCGCGGGGCATAGCCTGCGGCCCGAGCCATGAAACGCGCGATTGGGGTCTTGATCGGTCTTCTTCTTGTGGCGGGCGCCGCGCTCTTTGTGGCAAAGGCCTGGCGGCGGCCGCTTCCGGCGCCGGACGTCAGGGTGGTTTTCCTCGGTTACTCCAACGACGTTGCGGTGGGCCTCCTGGGGCGCTTCGTCGTCTCCAATGCCAGTCCGGGGCCGGTGGTCCGGCATGTCGGCTATCGCGTGCAGGTGGAGATGCCGGGCCCGCGCGGCTGGTCCAACCTCGTTGACGCCTGGTTCCCGGGGTCGGCAAACCTGCCGGCGGGGAGGGCCGAGACGGTGGCGGTTCCCGTTGCCGGCGGCTCCAACGCCTGGAGACTGGATGTAAAGGTCTCCCGCGAGGAACGTCTCGTTTCCTTCCTCGCAGGCGAGGCGGTCCGCGAGGCGAACCGCCTTGGGCTCCGCACGCCCTATGGCAGATGCCGGTCCGAATACCGGGTTCGGAGCGACTGGGTGGCTGCCGATGAAGTGGCGGCGGCGCATTCGGCAACGCCTGTCGCCGATTCGTCGCGCTGACGTGAGTCACGGATTCAGGTCGCATGTTCGTGATTGCGCGAGTGGCCCGGGGGCGGCTTAAGTGGGACCGTGAACGCGGAAAGTCTGCGAGCCATTTCGACCCTGGACACTGGCGTGGGTTCCTGGGCCTTCAACATGGCGTTGGATGAGACCCTGCTGGCCGTCGTGGCCAGCCTCGGGCAGCCGGTGTTACGCTTCTACGGCTGGCTCGAACCGGCGGCCTCGTTCGGGTACTTTCAGAGGATTGCCGAGGTGGAAGCGGCCACGCCGTTGCGGCCGCTGGTGCGCCGGCCGACCGGTGGCGGGGTGGTGCCCCACGACGCGGATTGGACTTATAGCCTGGTGTTTCCCCCGCAGCATTCATGGCATCGGCTCCGGGCCGAAGCCAGCTACCTGCGCGCGCATTCCTGGCTACAGGGCGCTTTCGCCCTCATGGGCATCGAGACACAACTGGCGCCCTGCTGTCGCAAGGAACTGCCCGGGCAGTGCTTCTCCGGCCATGAGAAATCCGACCTGCTTTGGATGGGGCGGAAGATCGCAGGGGCCGCCCAGCGGCGCAACCGGGAAGGACTCCTGATCCAAGGGTCGGTGCAGCCGCCGCCGGGCGCGGCGCGGGACGCCTGGCAGAGCGCCATGCGCGATTTCGCGGCGCGCGCCTGGGGCGCCGCCAGCGTTCCGCTGGTTGCGCCGACGGAATGGTTGGAGCGGGCCCGGCGTGTGGCAGGAGAGAAGTACGCGCTGGACAGCTACAACCGACGGCGGTGAGAGCCTGCCCGGGCGGATCTCAAGCTCAACATCGGGCTGGCGGAAGAGGGGCCGTCGTTGCCAGGGCGGTGGCGGAGCGGGTGGCGCGCCGTGGAGACCCTACCGGCCGGGGGCTCGGGACTTGCCGGGCGAATCGAACTCC
>JAKLEJ010000460.1 GCA_022711695.1 Verrucomicrobiota bacterium
ATCCCGGACCGTGCCTTTCAGCCGGTCCAGCAGGTCGAGTGTTTTGCCGACTCCCAGGTTGCTACTCACAATCCTGTTTGATCTTGGTTAAAAGTTTGTCCAATTGCTCCATCACTGTAACCGCGCGGTCCACGCTGGCAAAGAGTTCTTCCATGTAGCGGTGCTCGAACTCCTCGCACTGGGCGTCTCTCCAGTAACTCTTGGTGTCCAGCCATTGGGCCCGCAATTCCTTGGTGATGCCCCCCAGCCGCGCGCTGCTGCCCTTCATGGCTCGCCCCCCGGCGTCGTGGGGCCGCTGCGGCGGGCCGCCCCGCCAGACGGCGGAGGCGCAAGGCGCCGGTAGGCCTCGATGGCATCAATCGCCCGCGTCAGAAACGCCACCGCCTGCACCATGTCGTGCGCCAGCACGGTATGCAGCTTCTCCATCTGCTTGACCAGCGGCCCCGCCCGGTTGTCGAACACGCGGTCCCACTGTTTCACCACTCGCAGCTTCGCCTCGGCCTCCTCCAGCGCGCGTTTGGTCCGGTGCACCGCCATCTGCTCCGCCGAGCTGGCCCGGCTCAGAATGGACAGCTTGGCGCTGAACAGCGCCTGCTGCGCCTCGTCAAAGTCCCGTCGCCGCCGCCGCGCCTGGTTCTCCCAATGCGCGCGCTGCTCGTCTTCCAGCCAGTTGCGCATCCGCATCACCTCGGCGCTCACCTCATCCAGCGCCGGGCGCGCCTTGCTCAGGTAGATCAGCAGGTTCGACCGGAACAACTCCAGCGCATCCGACGATGTGACATGGGCGCGTTCGGGCATGAGCTTAACGCTGGTTGAGGTATTCCTCGATCCGCTGGGCCTTGCGCAACAGGTAAGGCGTGTGCTGGTTGGACACCTCGACGAACTTCCTCAACGCCTTCATTGTTTGCTTGAACTCCTCGGCGAACTTGGTGTGCTCCTGGTCCTGCCAGGTGTCGCCCAGGGCCGCAAACCGCGCCTGCAACGACACCATCTTGTCCTTCAGATCGTTATTGAACCGCTTGAGCTCCTCGGCGAAGCGCCGCACCTGCTCGGGGTCCATGATTGCTTGGGGCATAATGTCCTTTCTTTCAGGCGGGCAGCCAGGAGACCTTCAGGTCGCCCTCGACCTCCTTGAATTCCGGGTCGCCCGTGACGAGTTCGGCGTTGCGGACCTTGGCCAGCGCCGCAGCGAAGCACTCGGCATAGGCCATCTTCCGGGTCGCTTTGAGCTTCGCCGCCTCGCGAGCCAGTTTGAGGTCCGTGTCCACCGGAACCAGCTCTATGGCCAGCGTCGCGAGTTCCACCGCCTTCTGTTCGGCGACGGCTTCCCCCTCGGTCCGGGCGAGCGAGTAATAGATTTCGCCCCAGTTCACCACACTAAGCAGCAGCTTGTGCTTCCCGTCGGCGGCCTTGACCAGCAGCTTTTCGACCTCCGCCGCCGCCGGCGCGTCGTGGAGAAAGGCCATCAGCGCCCAACTGTCCAGAACCTTGGTCGCCATGTCACAGCTCCCGCTCTTTCCTGCGCTCGCCCAGGAAGACCGCCATCGCCTTGCTCCCCTTGAGCGAGCCCCGGAGGCTGCGAATGTGCTTGGCCGTCACCGGCTGGATGAGGATGCCCTGCGGGGTGGCCCGCACATGGGCGCGGGTGCCTTCCTCGATTTCAAACTCCCGGCGAAGCCAGCGCGGGATGACCACCTGGCCCTTTACCGAGAAGTGAACGGTGTCCCATTGACTTGCCTGACTCATGAGAAGAGCATACTCCCGGCCTGAAGTAAGTCAATGCGCAATATGTAATACACTTGCCGATTTGGCTAACCTGCCGTTTGATGTCGCACGCTCCGCCCGTTCGTGATGCCCCCGGGCGGCGGCTTGCGGAGCGCGAGCCCCCCCGCGCGCAGCCGCCCCGGCTCATTCGGCCCGCAGGGTGACAATCCCCCAGGCGGGCACCGTGATCGAAGCGCCCGCACGCTCTCGCGGCTGTTCGCTGGTGTCGCTCAGCCAGAGTTGCTGCGGGACGGTGTAGGCCCATGAGAGATTGACCTTCTCGGGCCGGCCGGAGGCGCCGAACAGGCGGACGATCCAACCCTTGCCGTCGTCGCTCGGTTTGAAGGCGGAGACCGTGACCTTTCCGGAGGACAGTTCGAGACGCGGCTCGCCCGCCAGCCCGCCGGCGGCCGGCACGACGATCAGCGGCTGCGAGCAGGCAACGCCGAACTTCGCCGCCTCCTCGGCCGCAAAGCTCTTATGCGGGCGAATGGCGTAGCGGAAGACGGTGGGGCCTTCCTGCTCGGCGCGGTAGTTGGTGTGCCAGTGATTGTTCATCACCCAGGAATAGATCGTCTGCGACGGTTGCAGGTGCTGGATCCACACATCAGGGTTGGTCTGTGAGCCGATCAGGTTGGCGGTGATGCCGCCGACCTGGACCAGCGGCGCGTCCACCGGCGCCCAGGTCAGGCCGAAGCGGTCGTTGGAGATGTCCACCCAGCGCTGCACGCTGAACCAGTTCTTACAGGAAGCGGGGATCTGGTCGAGCTCGGGCCGCACGACCGCCCACCCCACATCCATGCGCACCGTGCCGCCGGGCACGTTGAAGCCGAAGCCGAAGTGGACGCCTTCCTTGGCGCGGACGGCCAGCTTGTCCACGGTGTTGATGATCTCCACGCAGTCGAGTCCGTCCACGACGCGCACTTCGCGCTGGAGGCGCTTGCAGCCCGGAGCGTCGGACTCGATGAGCAGCGAGGCCAGGAGGGGGCCGCGCTCTTTGACCGTGATGCGCGGGGTGCCGTTGCGCTGCAGGCCATCGAGGTCCGCGCCGGGCAGGTAGAAGTAATCGTTCAGCGCGGTCGCCGCTTTGGCGTCCACCCATTCATGGTTCAGGCCCCGGCTGAACAGGCTCGCGATGCCTCCCGTGCGCTCGTCAATCCGCACCTTGAACTCCGGGTGCGACAGCGCGGCCGCTTCCGCCTGCGCCGCGCCTTGCGCCGGCGCCGGCCCGGCTTCCACCCGAAAGCGCCTGGCCGCGAAGGGCGGCACGTTGCGCGCCAGGAACACCAGTTCGCCCGTGGAAAGCCGCTGCGAAGGCACGAGCTTGCCTTGGCTGTCAACCACGCGGTCGCCCGCCCTGGACTGTTCCCGCGACAGCGTCACCAGGCCGGTGCGCTCCCACGAGGCGGTGTTGAAGACGTCCAGCTCGGCCGGGACCGGCGCGGCGCCGGCCCCGCTTCGCAGCGCGGCGGCCAGCAATGCCCGCGATTGCCGATCGGCGTCGAGGGCGAAGCCTTGCTTCACCTTCCACTGGTCGCGGACGAAGGGCAGGTCGGGCTGGCTGATGCTGTTGTGCGCGCCCCAGGTGTGTTCGCTATAGAGCAGCACATTGCGCCAGGCTTCCTGGAAGGCGGCGGCCGGGAATGGCCCCGGGTTGCGCATGGCCC
>JAKLEJ010000461.1 GCA_022711695.1 Verrucomicrobiota bacterium
CGTTGGTCGAGCCGTCGGCGTTGATGGCCCCCCAGTCGGGATGCTGGAGAATCGCCTCGCTGTCCCACACCCCCGAGTAATGCATGTACAGCGAGACGCCGCGCCGGGCGGTCACTTCGCGCCAGATGCGCAGCGGATCGCCCACGAACCCCGGCGCCGGGTTGCCCACGCGGGTCGGGTAGCTGGAGAGACCGCGGTGGCCCTTGCAGTCGATCTGAAGATAGTCGGGGCGGACCTGGTCGATGACATTCTCGACCATGGCCGGGGTGGTGTTGCTGCCGATCAGCTTGCAGTCCGGCCCGGCGTGGAAATCGAAGTGGACCCCGAGGAAACTGTCGGCGCGTTTGAGGCGCTTGGGGGAGTCGGCGGCGGCCAGGCCGCCGGTCAAGCCGGCCACAAGCCCGAGGCCGGCCAGCAGTCGCAGAATGGTGTGAGACATGATTGCGCGTGTTTGTGTTTTCCGCATTCTGCCACCGGCAGCGCCCGCAAGTCAAAGACGGGTTGGCCTCGCTTGACAGGTTGGGGCGGCGGCCTAGACTCGGGCGCATGAACCGGGTCGAGCAGCGTTGTCCAGTCTGCCGCTTCCATTCGAGCAGGCGCGCCCCGCGCGCATCCCTCCCCCACCGAACCTCCGCGTAAACCCAAGACATTTATGAACGACACACCCGTATCCCGACGAGAATTCCTGGCGGTGACCTCCACCGGAGCGGTGGCGGCTTTGGCGGCCAGCGGGCTGGCAGCCGACACGGTTCTGACCCGGAACGCCGGCAAGCTGGCGCTGACCGGGGGCCAGCCGGTGCGCACGAAGGGCTGGCCGGGCTGGCCGGTCTGGGACCCCTCGGCCGAGGGCGACATCCTGGCGGTGCTGCGAAGCGGCAATTGGTTTCGGGGCCAAGGCACGCGGGTGACCGAGTTCGAGAAGCGCTACGCGGAGCTGCTCGGGGCCAAACGCTGCGTGGCCACCGCCAGCGGCACCACCGCCCTGGTCACGGCGCTGCACACCCTGGGCGTGGACGCGGGCGACGAGGTGATCGTCTCGCCCTACACGTTTGTGGCCAGCTACAATGTCATCTTCATGGTCAAGGCCCTGCCGGTGTTTGCCGAGACCGATCCCGAAACCTTCACCATCGATCCGGCCCGCATCGAGGAGCGGATCACCGACCGGACCCGCGCCATTCTGCCGGTGCACATCCTGGGGCTGCCGGCGGCGATGGACCCGATCCTGGCGATCGCCCGGAAGCGCAACCTGGTGGTGGTGGAGGACGCCTGCCAGGCTTGGCTGGCCGAATACAACCAGCGCAAGTGCGGCACCCTCGGCGATCTCGGCTGCTTCAGTTTTCAGAACTCGAAGCACCTGCCTTCCGGCGAGGGTGGCGCGGTGGTCGGCAACGACGAACAGCTCGTCGATCGCTGCCACTCCTATCACAATTGCGGCCGGGCCTTCGGCTCGTTTCAGCCCGCGGGCGGCAATCCCATCCGCGGCACGAACTTCCGAATGCAGGAGTTCCAGGCGGTGATCCTGATGTCGCAGATGAAGCGGCTGGAGGCGGACACCCAACGGCGCTGGGAGAACGGCCAATACCTGACCTCGAGGCTGAAGAACATCCCCGGAATCGTCCCGCACAAGCTCAACCCCGGAACCACCCGGGCGGTCTATCATCTCTACCCGTTCCGGTTCAAATCGGAGCAGTTCGGCGGGGTGTCGCGCAACAAGTTCCTGGAGGCGCTCAGCGCCGAAGGCGTGCCGTGCGCGGGCGGCTATGGCCCGCAGCACAAGGATGGCCTCATCGAGGAGGCTCTCAAGTCCCGCGGATACCAGCGGCTCTTCTCCAAAGAACGCCTGGATCGCTACCGTGAGGAGAATGTGCTGCCGCGGCACACCCAATTGTGCCGCGAGGCGGTGTGGCTGAGTCAGAACATGCTGCTGGGCTCGAAGGAAGACATGGACGACATCGTCAAGGCGGTCGAGAAGGTCTATGAGAACCGGGACAAGCTGGCCTGACCGGCCGCCCAGCCCGCCCGCCCGAGGGGGCGGCCTCCGCCCCACGACATGGTCGGTCGGTGTGCTTCTGCTGGCGATCCTCGCCGGATCGTTCGCCGCCGTCGGCGCGGCGGCGGCCGAACGGAAGATCTATGTGGTCACGGACCTGGAGGGCATCAGCGGCGTTTACCAGTTCGCCCAGACCCGCGAAACAGACACCCCCCTGGCCCGGCAGGCCCGGGAGTACTTCATGGGCGACCTGGCGGCGGTGGTGCGCGGCCTGCGCGACGGAGGGGCCACCGACGTGGTCGTGCTCGACGGCCACGGCAACCAGGCGGTGATTCCGCACCTGATGGCCCCCGGCGCCAAATACATCACCGGCCTTCCCCGGCCCGAGATGTTCCCGGGTCTGGACTCGAACGTTGTGGGGCTGGTGATGTTTGGCGCGCACGCCATGATGGGCACGCCCGATGGCGTGCTGCACCACACCCAATCCTCAAGGACCGAGAACCGCTACTGGTACAACGGCGTCGAATCGGGCGAACTGGTCCAATGCGCGGCTGTGGCTGGCCACTACGGCGTGCCGCCGATCCTCGTCACTGGCGACGAGGCCGCCTGCCGCGAAGCGGAGAAGTTCTTCGGGAAGGACTGTGTTACGGTCGCCGTCAAGAAGGGCCTGGCGCGCGAGGCTGCCGCGCTGTATCCCTTCGAGGAAACGCGCAAAGCGCTCTACCAGGGCGCCCGGCGGGCCATGAAGGCAATCTCCCGTTGCAGGCCCTACAAGCTCGATCCGCCCATCCGGGCCCGCAAGCAACACCTGGTTCTCGACGATCCCGCCCACCCCAGGCTGGTCACCAAGGAGGGCACGATCACGAACGTGCTCGAGCTCCTCCGTTTCTGAAGACCAGCCGCGGTCGAGCGCACGGCGCACCCACATTGTCTGCAAATCGACCTCCATCATGAATGCCATCTTCCCCAGGTTTTTCCAAACCCCGGCTCGAGCCGGACTCCTTGCGCTGGCGCTGCTGACACCCGCGGTGGGGCGAAGCGCCGAGGGCTTTGTGGACCTCTTCAACGGCCGCGACCTGTCCGGCTGGGTGAACGTGAACTGCGCCCCCAGCACCTGGACGGTCAGCAACGCCATGATCGTCTGCTCGGGGAAGCCGATCGGCGAACTGCGCACCACGCGCATGTACCAGAACTTCGTTTTGGAGCTGGAGTGGCGGCACCTGCGGCCGGGAGGCAACTCGGGCGTCTTTGTCTGGGCGGATGACATCACGGCGCGGGGGCAGCCGTTCCACCGCGGGGTCGAAATCCAGGTGCTGGATGGCCCGGGCGGGGAGGGATACACCACCCATGGCGATGTCTTTCCGATACACGGAGCGGTCCTCACCCCCGAGAAGGGCGGGAAGTGGCAGGGGCGCGCCTATCCCACCGAGCTGCG
>JAKLEJ010000462.1 GCA_022711695.1 Verrucomicrobiota bacterium
CCAACCCCCAATCCGCCACGGCCTGCGCGGCCCGTGGACCCACGGCGTCATCGCCGCGCAGCTCATTCCCATAACCCAGCACGAGCACGGGAGCTTGCGGCAGGGATGCTTTCGCCCGCCGGTCCGGCTCAACGGACGGCTTCATCCAGAACCGTGCCGTCCGCAGCCACCAGGCGCACATGAAGGGCCATCCGGCCGTCGGCGTGAGTCGAGCAACTGAGGCAGGGATCGAAGGCGCGGATGCCGGCTTCAACCCGGTTGAGCATGGGTTCGGGAATGGTGTCCCCCCGAACGTAATGGCGGGCGATCTGGGCCACGGTGCGATTCATGGCCAGGTTGTTCTGGCCGGTGGCGATGATCATGTTGACCTTCCGAATCAACCCGTTCTCGTCCACCTGGTAATGATGGAAGAGCGTGCCGCGCGGCGCCTCGCTCACGCCCACACCCTCGGGCATGTTGATGCCGGCATCGGCCCGCAGACGAGTCGAGAGCAGGTCCGCGTCCTCCAGAGCCTCCTGAATCTTCTCCAGGCAGGCCAGGATTTCGATCAGGCGGGCGTGATGGTAGAGGAACGACGAGGTGACGGCTCCCTGCCCGTGCGAGCGGAACTCGTCGAGCTCGGCATCCGCCAGAGGCGTGCCGATGCGTTCGCAGATGTTGAGCCGCGCCAGCGGGCCGACCCGGTACATTCCATCCGGATACCCCAAGGGCTTGTAGTAGGGCGATTTCAGGTAGGACCAGGGCTCGACCGCCTCGCCGATAAACTCGGCGTAACGGGCCGCCTCGAGTTCGTCGGCAATCACCTCGCCGCCGCTATCCACGAACCGGAGATGGCCGCCATAATGCTCCCAGGAACCGTCCGGCGCCACCAGGCCCATGAACAGCGACGGGAAATTCCCAAACACCTTGGTCTCGGCCTTGAACTTCTTCAGCAGGCCCTTGAACACCTGAAGAGCGGTCTGGGCAGTCGCCAGCGATTCGGGGAGGCGGCTCTTGATCCGATCCCGGGCTTCCGCGGAAAGCGGTTCGCGCACGCCGCCGGGCACGGCCCACGCCGGATGTATCTTCTTCCCGCCAACGGCCTCGATGACCTCCTGTCCGAACTGCCGCAGGCGGATGCCCGCCCGGGCCAGGTCGGGATTGGCGGCGGCCAGGCCGAAGACGTTCCGGGTGGCCGGCGGCGTATCCCACCCCAGCAGCAGATCCGGCGCGCTCAGATGAAAGAAGCTGAGCGCGTGCGACTGCACGAACTGCCCCAGGTTCATCAGCCGCCGGAGTTTGTCGGCGGCGGGCGGAATCCGGACCGCCAGGATGGCGTCAGCCGCCTTGGCCGACGCCAGGAGGTGGCTGACCGGGCAAATCCCGCAGATGCGCGGGGTGATGCCGGGCATTTCCCCCAGGGGACGCCCTTCGCAAAACTTCTCGAAGCCGCGGAATTCCACCACGTGGAAGCGCGCGTCCGAGACGTTGCCCTCGTCGTCGAGATAAACGGTGATCTTGGCGTGGCCTTCGATGCGGGTGACGGGGTCGATTAGGATGCGTCGAGCCATACTGGATTGAAAAGCGGTTGAAAGTGGACGGTGAACAGGGCGCGGGGTCCGACGCCTCAGCCAAAACGGATTTGCTCGGGCCCAAGCTGGAGCGGTTTGCCGTCCAGGAACTGTTCCAGGACGGTCCGAATGCGGTCTGCCGGCGGGGGGCAGCCGGGCAGGAACCCATCCACCGGGATGACTTCATGCAAGGGCAGCACGCGGTCCAGCAGCGGCGGGACAATGCCCTCCTCGACCGGGATGCCGGGATTGAGGTCCGCCGTCTCCAGGTAGGCGCGGCGGAGGACGCACTCGGCCCGGCAGAGCGGGTTGCGCATGGCGGTGACATTGCCGGTGACCGCGCAGTCCCCGAAGGCGATCACCACGCGGGTGCGCGCCCGAAGCCGGCGGGCCATCTCCAGATGCTCCTCGTTGCAGACCGCGCCCTCGACCAGCGCCAGATCCACGTTCTCAGGGTATTCCTTGGCGTCCACCACCGGGCTGAACACCAGGTCCGCCCGGGCGGCGAGGTCGAGCAAGCCCTCGTCGAGGTCCAGGAAGGACATGTGGCAGCCGGAGCATCCGCCCAGCCAGACAGTTGCCAGTCTTATACGATCCATTGTTTTTTCTCCCGGGCGCGAACGATGAACTCCAGTTTGCCGCGATCCCGCTCCATCTCGGCGACGGTGGCGCCCTTGTAGAAGAGCGCCCCGGTGGGGCAGGCGTGCACGCATTTGCCGCACGAGGTGCAGGTTTCCGACTCGCCCCAGGGCTGGCAAAGGTCGTCGATGATGCGCGAGCCGCTGCCGCGCCCCGAGACGTTCTTGGTGCCGGCCCCCTCGATGTACCAGCAGACGCGCACACAGCGCATGCAAAGCACGCACCGGCTGTGGTCCAGCCCGAAAATGGGATGGGTGACATCGACCTCGAGCTTGGGGCATTGGTAGCCGTAGCGCACATGGTCGATCCCGTGGGCGGCGGCCAGGCGCTGCAGCTCGCAGTGGCCGTTGGCCACGCACACCGAGCAGATGTGATTGCGCTCGGCCAGGAGCAGCTCGAGAATCAGCCGCCGGTATTTCTGGAGACGCTCCGTGTTGGTCCGCACCTCCATGCCTTCGGCCACAACGGTGACGCAGGCCGGCTGAAGCTTGTGGCTGCCGGCGATCTCGACCAGGCAGAGCCGGCACGCGCCCACCGAATCCAGCCCGTCCAGGTGACACAAGGTCGGTATGGGAATGCCAGCGTCGCGCGCCGCCTCGAGGATGGTCTGGTCCTCGGCCGCGCCCACCATCTGGCCGTCGATTGTCAGGGTTTTTGCCGCCATGGCTGGGTCCTTTCTTGGTTAGCTGGCTGGAGTCGGCGGCCGCAGCAGCCGCTGGTATTCGTCGCGGAAGAAGCGCAACGTGCTCAGCACCGGGTTGGGCGCCGTCTGCCCCAGGCCGCACAGGCTGGCGTTCTTGACCATGTCGCACAGCTCCTCCAGTTTCTCCAGGTCGGAGGGGGCGCCCTGGCCGTCGATCATCTTCTTGAGCAGCCGGTGCATCTCGACAGTGCCCGCGCGGCAGGGCGCGCACTTGCCGCACGATTCATCCATGCAGAACTCCATGAAGAACCGGGCCACGTCCACCATCTTCGTGGTCTGGTCCATGACGATCATGCCTCCCGAGCCCATGATCGACCCCAGCCGCGTGAGGGAATCGTAGTCCACCGGCGTGTCCAACTCGGAGGCCGGGATGCAGCCGCCGGAGGGCCCGCCCGTCTGCACGGCTTTGACGGCGTTGCCCTCGGGAGCGCCCCCGCCCATTTCCTGAACGATCTTGCGCAGAGTCGTTCCCATGGGCACCTCGATCAGGCCGGTGTTGCTGATCTTGCCGGCCAGCGCGAACACCTTG
>JAKLEJ010000463.1 GCA_022711695.1 Verrucomicrobiota bacterium
AGGTCGTCATCCCCGGCATACCAGAACCAATGGCAATGGCCGTCATGGCGCCAGGAAGTTTCGTCGGCATGAACCGTCGACAGAGCGTGGATCTTCCGGCGCAAATCCTCGTAGAGGGGCAGGCCGCGGCGCACGGCTTGGCGCTCGAAGCCGCAGGCGCTGGCGGGGACAAAGCGCAGGCCGAAGCAATCGCGGAAGAACTGGCTGATTCTGCGCTCGGAGACGTTTAACGGGTAACGCAAATAAACGGCGGTCGCCTTGGCGGCGGGGCCGATGTAGGCGCCGGGCAGTTCGCCCGGTCCAGGCAAGCGGACGTTTTTGTCGCAGCGGGGGCAATAGGCCTGGTGGTGTTGGAAGCAGGTGACGCGGGTGCGGGGCTCGAGCACGATGTCCTCCTGCACGTGGCAGTGGAGTTCTTCGACCGGCTGCAAGTCCGGGCAGTGGCAGTCGGGGCAGGCGCGCGGCGCCGCGACCGCGATGACCTGATCGATGCGGGCAGGCTTGGGACGCTGCCAGGGGGGATGGCCCAGGGGCGCGCCGCGCTTCTTCTTCTGGCCCGGAGGCGAATCGGCAGGCGCAGAGGAGGGGGGGGCGTCGGCGGCCTTGGAACTGGCGGCGGTGCAGGGCCTGGAGTTGCGCCCGGAGTTGCTGGTTTTCCAGCTCCACCTCCTGGCGTTGGCGCCGTTCCCGATCCAACTGCTGGTGGAGTCCGGCCAGTTGATGTTCGTAGTGGCATTCGACGCCGGCGACCTCCTGGCAGCGCCGCCAAACCCAGCCGGTGGGCAGACCTTCCAGATAGGGGCATCCCTCCCGATACGGGCAGCGGAACTCCTCTGGCAGGTCGGTGAAGCGGGGCATGGTCAGTCCGAGGGGGGCAGTTGGAGCAGGCGCCAGTTGACGTCGGAGAGGCGCCCGAGGAGTTTGCGCGCCTTGAGGTGATTGGCGGTCATGGCCCGGACGCGGGGGACCAGCTCCCGGCGGACGTATTTGGTGACGGTCTTCCGGTCGACCTTGGTGGTCAGATGATAGCCGCGCTGGGAGGGATTCCTATGGAGGGAGCCCTGGAGCAGATCGAGGGCGTGGTGGATTTGGCGTTTGAGTCGATCCTGGCGGAACTGGAGGAGTTGGTGTTGTTGGCTCATTAGTATGCGTATATATACGCATACTTTCGGCCCCAAAAGTCCGCCTGTCAAGGGGGAAAAGTCCGAATTAAGGCAAAAAACCGATCGGAGGAGCTAAACTGTTACAAGGAGCTAAACTGTTACCAAGGGGTCAGTCCCGGCTATCAGCCAATTTCGGGCCAAGCTCTAACCGGTTCATCCCTCTGGAACTCGATGACACTGAACTCCGACCCGATCTGGCAGGCCGCCGCCACCAGCGGTCCCAACCGATCCGCCTCCTCGCCACACGACACTCCGTCACCGCGATGCAGGCATCGGGTCTCAGGGAGAGGCTTCTCGAACGGGCGCCTCTCCAGTCGCCTCGCGCGCCGGAGGTTTAAGTTTGGGGTCGCGAGAAGGCTCGCCCCGGCTCTGCGGGAGCGTCGCCCTACCGCGCGCCGGACGGCGGGCGACGCTGGAGGGCGCTGCTCCGCTGCTTCGAGGCTGCGTGTTGCAGTTCCTGGATTCGGCGGTATGCTGTGGGCATGGACTGGCAGGAAATTGCGGCACTAGGCATCGTGGCCCTGGCGGCGGGGGCGTGTCTGGCCCGTTTCCGACGGCGGCGGGGGGTGGAAGGCGCCATAGGCCAGGGCTGCTCAGGCTGTGGCTGCGCCGGGGCTGCGCGCGGCCCCGGGGATCGGCCCAAGCCCGACCACCGCGACCGCCAAAACGCCGGGTGGCTCCGTCCGGAAAGGTAAGACTCTGCTTGCGCGCCCCCCCGCGACCCGTTACGCTCCACCGAAGTTTCAGCGATGTCTAAGATTCAATCCTCGCTTTACTGTATGAAGTCCGTGGTCTCAGGGGGACAGTCGGACGGGGCCGCCGGGACGAGGTGGGCGCCCAACACGGATGTGTATCTGACCGGCGAGGGCCTGGTAGTGATGGTGGAGTTGGCGGGAATCCGGCGCGAGGACCTGGAGATCGCGGTGGAGGGCAACAAGCTGGTGATCACCGGGCAGCGCCCGGACTGCTGCCGCGGCCCCCACTGTCGCTTCCTGATGATGGAAATCAATTACGGCCACTTCGAGACCACCATCGAGCTGCAGGACGGCTTCGATCTCTCGAAAGCCAGGGCGTCGTATCAAAACGGATTTCTGAGGGTGGACATTCCTCCACACACCGAGGCGGCCGAGGGCGCCGCCGCGCGAAGGTCGAAGTAAGCGTTCCAGGGGCGACAGGGTCCAACTCTCATGGCAGACGAGCCGACCATCGACAGCCCACAGAGCGAGTTCATCAGCATTCTGGACACCTCCGCCACACCGGAGGGGACGGCGGCGCGCCGCGCGCCCAAGCCGCTGCCGGACAAGCTGCCGGTGCTGGGGTTGTCGGACATCGTGGTCTTTCCGAAGATGGTCGCGCCGCTGCTGGTCGAGAGCGGCCCGAGCGTGCGGCTGATCGATGCGGCGGTGCAGGGCGACCGCCTGATCGCGCTGGTCTTGCAGCGCAAGGCCGAGATCGAGAATCCCCAGCCCCAGGACTTGTGGGAATTCGGATGTGGGGCGCGGATTCTCAAGATGCTCAAATTCCCGGACGAAACCGTCCGCATCCTCATCGAGGGCTTGTGGCGCATCCGCATCCAGGATTATCCCGTGCGCGAGCCTTACCTGGTGGCGTCGGTGGACGTCGTGCCGGAGCCCAAGGAGGACGAGCCGGAGGTGGTGGCGCTGTCGCGTCATCTCAAGAACCAGTTCCAGGAGATCGTGCGGCTGGCCCCGGCGATGCCCGAGGAAGTCAAGGTGTCGGTGCTGAACACGGAATCCCCGAGCGCCCTGGCGGATTTGTTCTCCGCCAACGTGAATCTGAAGCTCGAGGAGCGGCAGGCGATCCTCGAGACGGTGGACATCCGGGAGCGTTTGGAGCGGTTGCGGCCGCTGCTGGAGCGCGAGCTGGAGCTGGCCCGGCTGGGCTCGAAAATCCAGCAGGACGTCACCCACTCGATGGCCAAGAGCCAGCGCGATTTCTTCCTCCGCGAGCAAATCCGGGTGATCCAGCGCGAGCTGGGCGAGAGCGACCCCGCGGCCACGGAGGTGGCGGCGCTGCGCAAGCGGCTGGACGAGCATCCCCTGCCCCCGGAGGCGCTGGCCGTGGCCGCCAAGGAACTGGAGCGCCTGGCGCAGATGTCGCCGGCCATGGCCGAGTACGCCCTCACCCGCAATTACTTCGATTGGCTGGTGAGCCTGCCCTGGACCAAGGCCAGCCAGGACACGTTCGACCTGGCCAAAGCCGAGCGCATCCTCAACGAGCAGC
>JAKLEJ010000464.1 GCA_022711695.1 Verrucomicrobiota bacterium
GTGCCCAGGGCTGACGCGGCTGCCCATCGAGACCTCTAGCTGGATGGCTTGGAGCGCCCCGGTTCGCTCCGGGGCCAGGGTGAGGAGCACCGGGGTTTGGCCCGCGACCTCCCGCAGTTCGCGCAGATGCGCCGGCCTGGGATCGAGCATGAACTCGGCCGGGTGAGCGCCGTGATAGCCGGGTTCGGCCGACAAGAAAGGGCCCTCCAGGTGCCAGCCGGCGATGGCCTGGCAAAGCTCAGGCGATCGGGATCGCAGGCCCGCCAGACGCCGCAGCCGCCGCATCAGCCTCGGCCAATCGTCCGTGATGAGGGTCAGGAGCCAGCGTCCGCAGCCCGCGGCGCGCAACTCGCGCGCGGCGTGCCGAAGCTGCTCCAATGTGAGGTCGTCCTGCTGGAAATCGACGCCGGCGTAGCCGTTGACCTGCAGATCGACCAGGGCCGGCGCCAGCCAGCCCCCAGGCTCCGCACCTGAGCCCGGTTGCGGAACCGTCCGCACCTGCCCCTCGGCCAGGCTCACCCTGACGATTTGTCCGGTGGCATAGTGCCGGACGATCCACTCATTCGATTCCATGGTTCGACTCTCGAAGCCCGCGGCCAGCCGCGGTGTCGGCGCCCGGGCGCGGGCGGTAGAGCGCCTCCGTCACATTGCGAACATACTGCTCATCGGTCAGGCCCTCAAGGGCCTCCGGCGGGAAGGGGGCCTTGGCGCGAAACAGCGCCGCCAGTTCCTGGAACAGCGCCACGCGGGCCGCGGGTTCGAGAGTGTTCCTGCGGACGATCGCCTGCAAGGCCACGGCGGCCTCCGGCGGGGTAACCCGCTGGCGCAACCGCGCCGCCAGGTGGGGGTAAGCCAGCAGCGAGTTGAACTTGCCCGCGGAGATCTGGTCCAGGTCCGGCTGAGCCAATCGGGGCATGCGAATCACCACGGTGTTGGCGGCGATGTCACCCAACCGTTGCGCGCGCCGGCTGAGCAGACAGGCCAACCCGCCCACCAGATAGAACACCGGCAGGATGTCCACCGCTCGCACCAGGTTCCGAATGACGATCTGGTCGAACTGGAGCCGCAAACCCTGGGCATCGACGACTCGAAGCCGAAACAGCTTTTTGCCGACGGTCTGGCCGCGCCAATGCCATTCCAGAATCATGCCGTAGCCCAGGGACAACGCGAAGAACAGCAGCAAGGAAAGAGCCTGCGCCAGGTCGGCGCTGACCACGCGCAGGGTGGCCAGGAGGGCGTTCAAGGGGGCCAGCACGGCCAGCAGGCACAGCAGGTCGATCGCCCAGGCCATGAACCGGGCGATGGGGCTGGCCAGGGTTTGGGCGAAGACGATCCCCTCGGGCGTGCGGATCGGAAGGACATGGGTCCGGGCGTTCATGGCTTGCCGTCGGGGATGCCGCCGCCGGGAGTCCGCGGCGCCGTGTCTCCGGAGGCGCCCGCCCCCGCTCGCGCCAGGTAAAGAACCAGCGCGGCCAGTTCCATGGCCCCGAAGGCGATCTTCACGGAATAGGGCAGGACGGGCTCATGATACTGGGAAAAGAAAGCCTCGACCAAGCCGGCCCAGACCAGAAGCAGCGCCACGCCGCCGATGAGGGTGACGAGGTCGGGCGCCACGCTGCGAAGGCGCGCGGCCAGGGGTTGGCGCCGGCCGCGCCCCAGCAACGCGCCGGCCAGGACCAGCCCAGCCTGGGCGCCTATGAGGATCGCCGGGATTTCGATCGCGCCGTGCGGCATCAGCCAGCCGAGAAGGAAACGGGTCTGACCGGCCATCACGTAGTCCACCGAAACCAGCCCCAGGATGACGCCGTTGTAGAAGACCACGACGGCCGTGCCGAGGCCGTAGGTCATGCCCAGGGCCAGCGCGGTGATCGAGACGCGAATATTGTTTTGCATCAGGAAGGCGGAGAAACTGGCCTTCTGCCCGGCCATGTCGTCGCCGGTCGATTGCTCCTCGCGCGCCACCCGCTCGGCAGGGTCCCCGAGGTGGCTGGAGAACTGGCCGGGCAGGAGGGCCGCCTTCGCCTCCGGGTCCAGGGCCACCGCCAGCCCGCCAAAGAGGCATCCGGCCAGGGTGATGCCCACGGCCACCCAGAACGCGGCCAGATGTTTGCGGAAGGTCCGCGGCAGCGTCCCGAACACCCAGGCCTGGACGGGCAGGCGCCGCCTCTTCCGCCGCGTTTCGTGGATTTCTCCGTATGCACGCGCCACCAGGTTTTCCAGGTAGCGGCGCAATTCCGGTTCGGCGGAAAAGGTGACGATGCGAGCCAGCGCCGCGGAGGCGCGCTCGTAGAGGTAATGGAAGCGGCGGGCCTGGTCCAGGGAAAGGGCCATCTCTGGCTCGGCCTCCAGCTTGTTCAGCAGGGTTTCCAGCTCGGTCCAGTGAGGGCGCTCCGCCGCCACAAATCTGTCCATGTCGATGATCATGGGTTCCAGCCGCCCGCAGCGGCTTCAGAGCGTCTGCCTCCGTTTCACCTCCAGGTATTGCGAGACCAACTGGGCGGCGAGCCGCTCGTTCTGGAGCAGCGAGAAGGAGACGCCCCGCCGGCGGAGCCCCATCTCCAGTTCGCGCAGGCGCTGCCACTGCAGGTGCCCGCCCAGGCGCTCGTAGAGATCGTCCATCGAGGCCGCGCCCGCCCGGCTGAACAACGGCTGGGCGCCCGGCGGCTTCATCATGCTCACCAGCAGCAGGTGCTGGCCCCGCAGCAGGTCCGTTCCGCGCATAAACCCCTCCGCCAGCACGGGGTCGTCGAGGGCCGTGAGAAAGACCAGGAGCGCCCGCCGGCGCAGTCGCAGGCGGATGAAGGAGGCCACCTCCTCGAAATCCGGGCTGGCCTGGCGCGGTTCGAGCGCGTAAATGGCGTCGCGGCAGGCGGCGTAGTGGGATTTGCCGCCCTGGGCGCGCAGAAATCCCTCCACGCGGTCGCTGAAGGCGATCAGGCCAAACAAATCTCCCTGCTGCTGCGCCGCCAGGCCGAGCACCAGCGCCGCGGTCACATACCGTTCGAGAACCGTCTGCTCGGGAATGGGTGTCCCCGGCGACGGCGCCCCGGCGCCCGCCGCGATTCCGTCGGTCTCCGCAGCGCGGGAGCTCAAACGCGAGGCGTCGATCACCACGTACACCTCCTGGGTGCGTTCGATCTGAAACACCTTCGTCACCGGGCGGCCGCGCTTGGCCGTCGCCTTCCAGTGAATCTCGCCAAAGTCGTCCCCGGGCACGTACTCGCGGAGCTTCTCGAACTCGCGTCCTTTTCCGACCTGCCGCTGGACGTGCATGCCAAAGGCGCCTCGATGCAGAAACAGGGCGGCCAGGCGGCGACGCTCGGCCAGGAGGTTGGGATAGACGCGCAGTTCGGCGTCCACAGGCGCGAGAGCGCGCACCAGCCACAGGCCCAGG
>JAKLEJ010000465.1 GCA_022711695.1 Verrucomicrobiota bacterium
CCGGGTCTGGCTGGCGACTAGCTACGGCCTTTTGAAATACGAAGGGGGCGGTTTCGTGGCGTACACCAATCCCGCCGCACGGCATCCCGATGGCTGGTTCTTCAAGGTGCGGCCGGCCCTCGAAGACCGGAGCGGGATCGTCTGGATGGGGCTGGATGGAACAGGTTTGACGGCCTTGCGCGACGGCAAGTTCGAGCGGGTGGACACCCCCAACCTGGCTGGAATCGGCAAACGGTTCGTGTTCTCCCTGCTGGAGGACCGGTCTGGAACGCTTTGGGCGGCTACCCGCCGGGGCCTGATGCAAGGGCGGGAGGGGCGGTTCCGGCTGTGGACTACCGGCGACGGGCTATCGGACGAATTCGTATTTGGGCTGGCCGAAGGGCCTGACGGCGCGATCTGGGCGGGAACGGAACGCGGCGGTGTCAACCGCTTCAAGGACGGGCGTTTCCGGACCTACACGACCCGGGATGGGCTCCTGAACAACCGCGCCTGGCCGTTGCGCGCGGAGCCTGACGGCTCGGTCTGGGTGGGCACGCCGGTGGGCCTGAACCGGATCCGCGGGGACCAGGTTCGCTCGGTGACGATGCGCCAGGGGCTTTTCGACAACCTCGCCTATTGCCTGCTCGAGGACCAGCGCGGCAACTACTGGGCCATGTGCAACCGCGGGCTTTGGCGGGTCGGCAAACGAAACCTGCACACGGCGGCGGACGACCCCTCCAGCCACGTCTTCTGCGTGAGCTACGGCGAGGCCGATGGCATGGCCAGCCAGGAGGGCAATGGCGACCAGCAACCCAACGCGGTGGCGCTGCCAAACGGGGAGATGTGGTTTCCCACCACGCGCGGGGTGGTCGTGGTGAACCCCGAGAAACTGCGGGACAACTTCGTTGCCCCACGCATGGCGATCGAGGAGGTGCGGGTGGACGACCAGGAAGTCTTTCGGGATGGGGGCTACGCACCAGGCGCAACTTTCCAAAGGGCCAGGGGAGGCCCGCGCCCGGCAAAAGCCGCCGACGCCAGCGGGAGACTGTGGCTGGCCCCCGGCCGCGCCCGCGTGCTCGAGATTCGGTACACCGCCAATACATTCATCGATCCGGAGAAGGCCCGGTTCCGCTTTCGGCTGGATGGACACGATGCCGACTGGCGGGAGGCTGGCGCGCGCCGCGTGGCGTTTTACACCAGTTTGCATCCCGGCGCCTACCGGTTCCGGGTGGAGGCCTGCAACCGCGACGGGTGCTGGAGCGAACAGCCGGCGGAGTTCCGGTTCCTGCTGGCCCCGCATTTTTATCAGACCTGGACATTCTGGGGTTTGTGCGCCCTCGGGGCGGCGGGGATTGGGCTGGCGCTGCACTTGCGCCGCATCCGCTGGCGGCGGCGCCTGCAGCGCGTCGAACAGGAGCGGGCGCTCGAGGAAGAACGCGGCCGCATCGCCAAGGATTTGCACGACGACCTGGGCGCGAACCTGACCGGGATGGCGCTGGAGATCGAGCTGGCCCGCCGGGAATTGGGTCAACCCGAGGCGTTGCGGGACCATCTCCAAGCCCTGGCCGGGTCAATGCGCGGGCTGGTGGATCGGATGCGGGAGACGGTGTGGACGGTCAACCCGAAGTGCGACACGATCGAAAGCTTCTGTTCCTATGTGGGGCAGTACGCGGAAACCTATCTTGCCGCCGCCGGGCTGCGGTGCCGCCTGGACCTTCCCGAGGAAGTCCCGGCCCGTGTCCTCGCGGCCGAGGCGAGGCACCACCTGCTCCTGGCCGTCAAGGAGGCCTTGACCAACGCCGTCAAGCACGCTGGAGCCACTGAAGTTCGTGTGGCCATCAAGCTGACCGACGGGCACCTGGTGGTGAGTGTGACGGATAATGGCCAGGGTTTTGCCTCGAACAAACCGGTCGCGGCGATGCCGCCTCAAGACGCTCCTGCTTGCGTGGGCCGCGGGCTCGCCGGGTCGGGGCAGGGACTGGAGAACATGCGGCAGCGTCTCGGGGCGTTGCGCGGGGAGTTGATCCTGAATGACGTGAACGGCGCCGGCGCCCAGGTCATCCTGCGGGTGCCCCTGGCGGCGGTTCGATAACTGCAACTCGAAGCAATGTCATGTCGCACATCAAGGTTGGCATCGTGGAAGACAACGCCGTGGTTCGGGAGAGCCTGGCGCAGATCTTGAATGGGTCGCCGGGATTTCGGTGCGTGTGCGCTTGCGCCACGGCGGCGGAGGCATTGCAGCGGCTTCCGGCTGCCGCACCCGCAGTGGTGCTGATGGACATCAACCTGCCCGGGCAATCCGGGATCGAATGCGTGCGCCAGATCAAACCTCGCCTGCCTGCCGCGCAGATCATCATGTTGACGATCGAAGAGGATGCTCAGAGGGTCTTCCAGTCTCTCGAAGCCGGCGCCAGCGGATACCTTGTGAAAAACCTGCCGCCAGCCAAGATTATCGAGGCCATTCTGGAGGCCCACCGGGGAGGGGCGCCGATGTCCAGCCAGATCGCCCGCATGCTGGTCCAGTTCTTTCACCGTCGGGGCTTGTCGAACCGTGAGGCCGAGAATCTGACCCCGCGTGAGGAAGAGGTTCTGCGCCTGGTCGCTCGAGGTTACCGCACCAAAGAGGTGGCGGAGGCCTTGGTCATCAGTCCCCAGACCGTCGAGACGCACCTTCGAAACGCCTTCGATAAGCTGCACGTGCGCTCGCGGGCCGCCGCCGTGGCGAAGTTCATGCAGCGGAATGGCTAAGGGACTGCTTCGTTTGCCGGCGCTCCGGCGCCGGTTCGCGTCCCCCTCCTTCGAGGATGCCGCCGGTCAGTTCTCCGCCGAATGCAGTCCGCCCGGGCTGGCTCGGAAATCGATGTTCATCCGCTCCGGATCGCCCGGGCGCGGCTGCGAGCAGTTCCAGAGGCAGGCGCCGCAATGAACGCACTTCTCGCGGTCAAAGGCGGGCACGCCGCCTTCTCCAGGCGCGATGGCCTGTCCGGAGCACAGTTCGATGCAGACCTTGGCCCCGCACCGCTCGCAGAGATTCGGGTACAGGAACAGAACGTGGTCGGCGTATCCGGGCGGCGCCTGCACTTTGCCTCCCAGCAGCAGGGCGTCCTGGTGCGAGACGAGCAACTGTCCGTCGAAGGGGATCGCCGGCCACCCGGCCTTGTCCATCAGCGCTCCGTGCAGGGAAACTCCCCGGGCCTTGCACTCCTCGCGCAAGCGGGCGATCTCTGAGGCGCTGATGCGGCCCCGGTAGTATTCCTCGATCGAGGGAATGCGCTTCCAGGGGGGCAGGGGATCGCCTCCCAGCGAAAAACGACCGCCGGTCAGGCCTGCCAGCGCCATGCCCATCATTCCGCGCACCACCCCTTTCTGAAAGCCGTCCCTGGATTTCTCCGCCACCCGGCCCTCCTGC
>JAKLEJ010000466.1 GCA_022711695.1 Verrucomicrobiota bacterium
CCGCATTTCTTCCGCGCTCAGCACCGCCGAGCGGCAGCCGGTGCTCCGCATCAATGCCGTGGTGGTCGGGCGCGGCGGCGAGATCTATTCCTCCTACGGAATGGGCCTGGAAAACGACCCGCCTCCAAAACCGTCCTTTACGGTGCTGGCGGCCAACGGCAAGGAGATTGCCTCGGGCAACCTCGAGTTTGGCTGAGGGGGCACCTGTTCGCACTCATGGCGAGTGCCCAAGGAACATCTCGGCAAGAAAGTCACCCTCAGTGTCCAGTTCGACCTCGGAGGCCTGCCGACGGTCTCCAAGCCGCAGCAGTTCGAGATCGCCAAGTGACCGACACGCCCAATGGTCCGCTAACGCCCGGCGCGGAGCCCGGGCCGAATCCGCCTCTCCCCGCGGCCGCGGGCATTTCCCCGGCCCGCGTCGGCCGGGCGCTGGCGTTCGTGTCGTTGGGGGTCCTGGCCCTTATGGTCATTCTGCGGCCGGGGTGAAGGTCGCCGTTTGCGGCCCTTGGCGGGTTCGCCCTCATGACCCTGCCCCCAGTGGCGATGCTGCTAAGCGTCGTGGGGTTGGTCCGCAAGCGCGACACCGGCGCGGCGCTTTGCGGCCTGATCGTTGGCTTCCTTTTAACGGGGCTGTTGCTGGTGGTTCCATTCGTTCTGCGCTGTCTCTAGTGCCACAGAGAAGTTGCGCTGCGTCGCGCAGAGGGGAGGCAGGGCGCGTCACCCGTGTTTATTCGGCCGGCGGTTGGGCTGGGCTGTGAATGGTTTGGAGCGGAGGCGGCCCTCGTTTCAGAAGAAGCGTCAAAATGCCGTTGCTCTCTGTGGGCCCCTTTGGACTGGCGCGGGAGGCTGTGGCTCGAACCCAGACCAACGCTGGGGGGAAGGCGGTTTGCTGGAAAGATCAAGCAAATGAAAACATATCAGGGCGGTTCACGGAAGAGGCAGGCGGTTTGGGTACTGACCGCGGCGCTGTGTTGCGGTTGGCTGGCGGGGACCGGCTGGGCCGCGGCCGAGAAAGCCAGGGACCCCGTCAACTGGGTGCGAGGGCCGGCCAAAGCGGACCTCAAGAGCGCCGCGGAACTCACGCTGCCCGAGGGCTACCGTTTCGCCAACGCCGCCGACACCCAGCGCCTCCTCAAGGCCGCGGGCGAACCGGTCTCCGGACACGAAATGGGCATGATCGTGCCCGAGCAGGGCCGGTGGAGCGTGTTCTTCGAGTTCTCCGAGGACGGGTATGTGAAGGACGACGACAAGGACAAGCTGGACGCGGACAAACTGCTCCGTGCGATCGTGAAGGGCAATGACTACGCCAACGAACAGCGGCGCAAATCGGGAAGCTCGCCGCTGACCATCCTCGGCTGGGAAAAGAAGCCCAGCTACGATCCGGCCACGCACAACCTCGAATGGGCCATCCGCGCCGAGAGCGAAGGGCGGCCGATCCTCAACTACAATACGCGGCTGCTGGGCCGCAAGGGGGTCATGGAGGTGGTGCTGGTATGCGCGCCGGACAGCCTCGCCGAAAACCTGCCCACCTTCAAATCGCTCCTGGCGGGCTATTCCTACAAGAGCGGCGAGAAATACGCCGAGTACCGCCCGGGCGACAAGGTGGCCAAGTACGGCCTGGCCGCGCTGGTCACGGGCGGCGCGGTGGCCGTGGCCGCCAAGACCGGCTTCCTGGCCGCGGTCGTGCTCTTCTTCAAGAAGGCCTGGAAGCTGGTCGTGATTGGGGTCGTGGCGATCGGGGCCTTCTTCAAGCGGATCGTCTTCGGCGCCTCCGCCCGGCAGGAATAGCCGGCCTGCGCAACCGGATGGGCGAGGTTGAAAGCCTGCTGGTGACGCTGGCGGCCATCTACGCCGCCGAGTGCCTCGTCTGGGTCCCCCTGGGCGCCCTGACCTTCTCCACCCTGACCGGCGCGCGTTGGCGCCTCCGCCAACCCGGCGCCCTGGCGGGCAATGCCCGCGGCGGGTTCGTGCTGGCCCATCCCCTGCCCCCGCTGGGGCGGGTCCTGCTGGCGCGCCAGTTTCCCCTCTCGCTCTCGCCTGAGGGCGTTTGCGCCTGGCAGGCCGCAGGCCTGAACGGCTGGCGGCGGCCGCCGCAATCCGCCGCCTGGATGCATTACGACGACATCACCCAGATCGCCAGCCAAGGCAGAAAGCTGCTGCTTAATGGACAGGTGTTCCTGCGGACGGGCTCGGAGGGCTACGCCCGGTTTGCGGCCTCGGCCTTGCGCCGGATTCGGCAGACGCCCCCCGCCCAACGGGCCGAGGTCATCCGCGACTTTTTCGCCGGCCAATTGGACCTGGAGCGCGTCGCCGCCCGCCTGCAGGAGCTGCAGCGCCGCTCAGGCGTGTTGCGCTGGCTGGCCAATGCCGTCTTCGTTTCGGTTTTCGCCGTCTTTCCCGCGGTCGTCTGGCAGTTCGGGCTGCGGCGGTTCCTGCTCTGGATGGCCGCGGCGGTGCTGGTCCAGACGACAGCCGCGGCGATTCTCTATTACCGCGCCCATAAGGCCCTGATGCCAGAGGCCGCTGAGGAGCGGTTTTCCTGGCTGCTGACGATGCTGCTGGCCGCGCCCACGGCCATGCGGGCTCACGACTTGCTGGCGCGCCGGGCCCTCGAGACCTTTCACCCGCTGGCTGTGGGAAAGGTCCTGTTGAACGAGGAGGCCTTCCGGCGCCTGGCCCGCGAGGTCTTGCGCGACCAGCGCTATCCGATCGAGCCCGCCTGTCCCTCGACGGCTCCGGAGGCCCGGGCCATCGCGCAATGGTCTGGCGCCGCCTGGCAGGAGGCTCTGGACGGCTTCCTGCTTCGCTGCCAAATGCCGCCGGCCGAACTGCTGGCGCCCCCCGCGCCCCAGGAACCCTGCCACCGCGCCTTCTGTCCGCGCTGCCGCGCCCAGTTTGTGGTGGAGGCGGGCGTGTGCGCCGAATGCGGCGGCCGACCGCTGGAGCGGTTCTTCAGGACAGCGACCCGCGACATGGGCGGGCGAGGCGGCGACTGAGCGCGGGGCCGCTCAGGCCTTGGGGATGTACTTGTCCCACGGCGCGCGGCGCGCGTAATCCAGCCACTTGTTGGCTTCGGAGTCGCCCACGAAGCGCTCTTTCTTCGGGTCCCACTTGAGGGAGCGCTTGTTCCAGTAGGCCAGGTTGCCCAGGTGGCAGACCGTCACGGAACGGGCCCCGACCTCCACATCGCAGATGGGGTGTTGGCGGCTGCGCACGCACTGGAGGAAATCCACGAGGTGGTTGTTGCTCTTGTAGAGCTTGATCGGGAGGGTATTGGCCTTGTAGCCCTCGGCCAGGGTCTCAGGCTCGGCCTTGAAGCGGCCGCGATCGACGCAAATCTTGCCCTTTTCCCCCACAAACACCACGCCGAAACCGTAGCCTTCC
>JAKLEJ010000467.1 GCA_022711695.1 Verrucomicrobiota bacterium
CATCGATCATGAATAACCGCCTGTTGAATGCGAGGGCTGGGGGCACAGCGCCGGGCGCAACGGGAAGAGGCATCCTCCGCCTGTGGGCGCTGGTCGCAGCGGCGGCGCTAACGGGTGTGCAAGGCGGCAGGGCGAAGGCGGTGACCTCCGCCGAGCTGGACGAGGCGGGGCGCTGGGCGGCAGCGAAGTTCGGCGGCACGCAGGAGAGAGCGCTGGCGCCCGCTCCCGGGCTGATCGTGCATGCGAACAACGACCCGGTGCAGCCGAACGCCCGCGGAGGCCGCCCCCTGCGCATTGCCAGCACGCAGTACAAGCGCGGGCTCTACTGCCATGCGGCCAGCAGGGTGGCGGTTCGCCTTCCCGCCCCGGGCAGGGCGTTCACGGCCCAGGTGGGCGTGGACAGCAACGAGCAGACGAGCGGCGGGCGCGGCAGCGTACGCTTCGCCGTGAGGGTGGGACAGAAGGAGGCCTTCCGATCCCAGATCCTGCGCGAAGGCTCGGCCCCCGTCCCGGTGAACGTCCAACTCGAAGGGGCCCGCGAGTTCACGCTTGAAGTGAACGACGCCGGTGACGGCATCGCTTGCGACCAGGCGGACTGGGCGGATGCCCGGGTGACGCTGGAGGACGGCCGCGAAGTGTGGCTGGGGGATCTGCCCCTGACGGACCAGACGACCCGCGCCGCGTTCACCACGGAGCCGCCCTTTGCCTTCAAGTATGACGGGGTTGCCTTTGCGCAACTTGATTGGAAGCCCCTCCGCTCGAGGCGGCGACTGGATGACCAGCGCACCGAGCACACCCTGCTTTACCGTGACGAAAAGACCGGGCTGGAGACGCGTTGCGTGGCCATCGAGTATCACGATTTTCCGACCGTGGAGTGGACGGTCTTCTTCAAGAACACCAGCGGAAAGGACACGCCAATCCTGTCCGACATCCAGGCGCTGGATGTCCGTTGGGAGCGCGGGCGCCAAGGAGAGTTCGTGCTGCACCATTTCACCGGCAGTCCGTGCCTGCCCACCGACTTCCAACCGTTCGAGACCGCGCTCCAGCCGGGCGCGGCACAACGGATCGCCGCCGCCGGAGGCCGGCCCAGCAACAGCGACCTGCCCTACTTCAACGTCGCGTGGGGAAGCCAGGGGGTCATCGTGGTGGTGGGATGGCCGGGCCAGTGGGCGGCGCGTTTCGAGCGCGACACGGGCCAAGGACTGCGCGTGACCGCCGGCCAGGAGCGGACCCATTTCCGGCTGCGGCCTGGCGAAGAGGCGCGCACGCCGCTGATGGCGCTGCAGTTCTGGAAAGGCGATTGGGTCGGGGCGCAGAACGTGTGGCGGCGCTGGATGCAGACGCATTCGATGCCGCGGCCCGGCGGACGGCTGCCGTCGGTGCAGATGGCCGCCTGCAGCTCGCATCAGTTCGGCGAGATGATCCACGCCAACACCGCCAACCAGAAGCTCTTCGTGGACCGTTACCTGGAGGAGAAGCTCTCGTTGGATTACTGGTGGATGGACGCCGGCTGGTACCCATGCGACGGAAACTGGGGCAAGACGGGGACGTGGGAGGTGGACACCAACCGGTTCGCCGGAGGCTTGCGGGCGATCTCGGATCACGCGCGAGCCAAGGGGGTGAAGACGATCGTGTGGTTCGAGCCGGAACGGGTCCACAGCGGCACGTGGCTGGCCGAGACGCACCCGGAGTGGATCCTGGGCGGACGCAAAGGCGGGCTGCTGAACCTGGGCAATCCAGAGGCCCTGAAATGGCTGACCGACCACATCGACGGCTTCCTCACCGCGCAGGGAGTGGATCTCTACCGTCAGGACTTCAACATGGACCCGCTGGCTTTGTGGCGGCAGAACGACACGGAAGACCGCCAGGGGCTCACCGAGAATGGCCATGTGACCGGTTATCTGGCTTACTGGGATGAATTGCGCCGGCGGCATCCCAGCCTGCTGATCGACTCGTGCGCCTCGGGAGGACGGCGCAACGATCTCGAAACCCTTCGCCGCGCGGTGCCGCTGCTGCGCAGCGACTACATCCTCGAGCCGGTGGGCAACCAGGGCCACACCTACGGACTGTCATTCTGGATTCCATTCCAAGGCACGGGCACGGGCCCGGGCGCCATTTCCCCGTATCTCCTGCGAAGCACGATGGTGACTCATTTCACCGCCTGCTTCGACGTCCGCCGCAAGGATTTGGACTACGACATGATCCGGCGGGTGCTTGGCCAGTGGCGGCGCTACGCAAGCTGCTACTTCGGGGACTACTATCCGCTGACTCCCTACAGTCTCGATCCAGCCCAATGGATGGCGTGGCAGTTTGACGTCCCCGAGAAAGGGGAGGGTTTGGTGCAAGCGTTTCGGCGCGACAAAAGCGTCTATGAATCGGCGCGCTTCAAGCTGCGCGGGCTGGAGCCAACGGCCCGCTATGCGGTGACCGACCTCGACACGGGGGCCGCGGAAACGCTTTCAGGGCGGGACCTGGCCGAGACCGGCGTGCTGGTGGCGGTGAAGGGCCAGCCGGGGGATGCGGTGATCCTCTACACCAAGGCGCCCTGAGCCCCCGGCGCAAAGCCCGGACCGAGAGACGCCGGCTCAGTAGCCCAGCGTTTCCAGGCGGCCGAACTCGAGCCGGACCGGCCCCAGCAGACCCGAGGGCATCAAGGGGTCGTTCGCGGCGAAGCCTTGATAGACCTTGAAAGCGCGGTCGCCCGGCTGAAGAGACACGTTGGATTGCGTGATCCGCTGGTCCTTTGGCAGTGCGGCATCGCCGATCAGGCGGTTCACCCACGTGTTGACCACCACGATCTCCAGGTCGTTCCGGCCCGGCTTCACCGCGCCGGTCAGATCGACGCTCCAGGGATCCGTCCAGACGACCCCCAGATCCCGGCCGTTCAGCCGCACCTGGGCGATGTGCCGCACTTCGCCAAGCTGGAGGCGGACCGGCTGAGCGGCCTGCGCGGCGCCCAGGTCGAAGGACTTCTGGTAGGCGGCCTGGCCGGAAAAGTGGCGGATGCCAGTGTCGGTATGAGTGTTCCAGGGAACCAAATCCTGGAACACGACCATTTCCGGCGCGCCGCGGCTCTGTTCGAAACGAACCGTCCAGGGACCCCTCAAAACCAGGGGGTCCTTCTGCCAAACCCGCGCGCGGACGCCGCCGGCCTCCCGTCCGAGAATCTCCGTGTCCGGCGGGGGGCCGGAGAAGAGGTGACGCTCCCGGGCCGGCTGGCGAAATACGACGAACACCGAGCCGTTGGTCGGCAGCGCGATCGGGACGAGGGTTCGGCCGTCCCGTGTGGCGCGCCAGGCCATGGCTTCCCGGATGGCGCCGGTCACCGGATCCCAGAGCTCGGGCTCCTTGCCGCTGACGCGGAACGCGCAT
>JAKLEJ010000468.1 GCA_022711695.1 Verrucomicrobiota bacterium
GCCCTGAGATAAGTTCAGGCAAGAGGTCAATTCCCCTCGGCAACCAGCACCTTGGAATGTTTCATCTGCCGTTGCGCCAACGGCACATCAATCCGCAAAAAGCCGTTCAGGTAAGCCGCCTTTGCCCGGCTCAAATCGTAGCCCGCCGGCAGCTCCAGCAGGCTTTCGAATGGGCCGTAGCTGATCTCCATGACCAGAAAGCTGCACTTGGCAGCCCGGCACCCATCCGGCCGGTTGCCCGTGATACGCAGGCGGTTTCCCTCCACCGTGATCTCCAGGTGCTCGCTGCGCATCCCCGCCAGCTCAACCTTCACCACCAGCCCGCTGTCGGTCGTGTAGACGTCTGTATTGGGCACCCAATGCGCCCGGACAGGTTCTGTTTGGCCGCTCGTCGAGGAGCGGGTTACAAAATGCACCGAGGAACTGACTTTGCACATGGCGATGTCCAGCGAACGGAGTTATACCCCAGCGATTGGGATTCCACAAGGGCGTTTCTCATCTCGTTCTTAACCGCACTTCCGGGCGCTCCCCCTTGCGCGTGCGAAAAACAATTGAGCCTGGGCGAGAGGAGCCCAGGCAATTAGCGCAACCGCAATGCGGCTCGCGCTCAAAACAGAATTTGCGCCGACGAAACCGGCTCCCGAGCAGCAGAGCTGCCGCGGACGCAACGATTGCCAACGACACCAACTGTTGCCAATCCATGCTGACAACATACCCCCAAACCGGCCCGGCGCAACTGGTGATTGGATGCCGCGGCTCAACGTAATTTGCCATCTGCCCGCCAATTTCTACCCCCGGCAGCCAAGGCCCCTGCAGGCGCATCAGGCTCGCCGGTTTGCCGGGGAGGTTTCGCCGAAACGCACGTGTTTGCGCAGACAGGCGCACCCCTGACGACCCGCCCTCGAGGCCGAAGGTGGGCCTGCATTCCGCAGGTCGCGCCTTGTGTCCCCGCCCTCTTTTGAATACGGTCACTGCGGCATGAGCAGCAAAGTTGCCGGTCAATTCGTCCGCTTCCTGGCGGTGGTCACTCTGGCATTGTGGGCGCAAGTTCGCAGTGCTCCTGCCGGCCAACTTCTACCCCCGGGCTTCCGCCCGCTGCCGCTGGGTGCCCATGCCCTGGTCGGCGGCCGAATCGTCACCCGGCCCGGCGAGGTTCTGGCGGGCGGCACCCTGGTCATTCGCGATGGCCGGATTGCGGCGGTGGGCAAGGACGTCGCACCGCCCGCCGATGCCCGGGTTTGGGACATGAAAGGCACCACGATCTACGCCGGCTTCATTGAACCCGGGCTCCTGCTCGAGGCCACCAATTCGGCCGCAGCCCCCGCGCCGGTCGAAGCCGCCTCCGGGGCCGGCATCGCCTCTCCCGGGCCCAGGTTCTTCGGGATCCCTGGCGCGCAGCCGGACATGGGCCATCCCGGCCCCGGCTATGCTGTGGCCGGCATCACGCCGGAGCGTCAGGCAGTGCGGAACTACTCGCCCAAACACACAACCCTGGCGCCCTTGCGCGCGCTGGGTTTCACCGCCGGTTTAATCGCCCCTGCCCGGGGCATCATTCGCGGCACCAGCGCGCTGATCGCCTTGTCCGAGGACAGTCCCAACGTGGCGGTCATCAAGCCCGATGTCTTCCAGCACATCGGCTTCGAGCCGCAGGGGGGCGATGAGCGCGCTTATCCCTGCTCGCTTATGGGCGTGATCGCCTCCGTGCGCCAGGCGTTCCTGGACGCGCGCCATTACGCGCTCGACCAGGCTGATTATCAGCAGACCCCGCAAGCGCGCCCGCGCCCCGAGTTCAATCCCGCCCTCGCGGCGCTCGCCCCTGCCGCCGACCGGAAGATGCGCGTCGCCTTCCACCCCGGCAGCGCCTTAATGGCGGACCGTGCCGCGCGCATCGCACGCGAACTCGGGCTGGACTTCTGCCTCGTCTCCAGCGGCCAGGAATGGCGCCGCCCCGACCTTGCCAAAGCCGCCGGCGCGGCCTTCATTGTGCCGTTGGATTTCCCGGACCTGCCGAACCTGCCGGACGAGGAGGACTGGGAACAGGTTCAACTGGATCAATTGCGGGCCTGGGATTGGGCGCCCGAAAACCCCGCGCTGTTGCGACAGCAAGGCATCGAGATCGCACTGACAACCCAAGGCCTCGCTGACAGGAAGAAGTTCCGTCCCAACCTGCGCCGCGCCCTCGACCGCGGGCTCGCCGAGACTGACGCCCTGGCCGCGCTGACCACCGTCCCGGCCCGGCTCTGCGGCGTCGAAAACCAGCTCGGCACCCTCGAACCCGGCAAGCTCGCCAACCTCGCCGTAGTGGAGGGCGACAGCTACTTTGACCCCGCGGCGAAAGTCCGCGAGGTATGGATTGACGGCAGAGTTTACCGCGTGCCGGACGAGGGGCGCGAGTCCGCCAAAGCCGAATCGGGTAAAACCAAGCCAGCAAAGAAGGCCGCGGACGACAGCAAGGAGCAACTGCGCAAGCTGCAAAAGACCCGGCTGGCACGCTCGCCGTTGGAGGGGCGCGGGCCCCTGGTCGAGCCAAAGTCCGTTCTCATCGAGCACGCCACCGTCTGGACCTGCGGCCCCGGCGGCCGCCTGGAGGACGCCGACGTGCTGCTGGCGGACGGCAAGATCAAGGCGGTCGGACGGGGCCTTTCCCTCCGCTCGGATTATGCCGGCCCGCCGCTGGTGATTGACGGGCGCGGCCTGCACGTCACGCCAGGCCTGATTGACGCGCACAGCCACACCGCCATTCTCGGCTCGGTCAATGAATCGTCGCTGCCCTCCTCGGCCATGGTGCGCATCCGCGACGTGGTGAATTCCGAGACGGCCAACCTTCGCCAGCAACTCGCCGGCGGCGTCACCGCCGTGAACTTGTTCCACGGCTCCGCCAATCCGATCGGCGGCCAGAGCTGTGTCATCAAGCTGCGCGACGGAGCCGGCCCGGATGACCTCGTCTTCGAGGCCGCGCCCCCCGGCATCAAGTTCGCGCTGGGAGAGAATGTGAAGCAAGCCGGCTGGGGCGACAGATTCGTGACGCGCTTTCCCCAAACTCGCATGGGAGTGCGCACGCTGATTGCCAACCGTTTCACCGCTGCCAGGGAATACCTGGCCAAACTGGAGCAGGCATCCCGCCGGTCCACACTCCCGCCCCGGCGCGACCTCGAGCTCGAAGCCCTCGGCGAGGTCCTGCAGGGCCGCCGCTGGATTCAATGTCACGCCTATCGCCAGGATGAAATCCTCATGCTCATCCGCCAGATGGAGGACTTCGGCGTGAAGATCGGCAGCTTCGAGCACGTGCTGGAGGGCTATAAAGTGGCCGACGAGATCGCCCGGCACGGCGCCGGCGGCTCCACCTTCTCGGATTGGTGGGCCTACAAGT
>JAKLEJ010000469.1 GCA_022711695.1 Verrucomicrobiota bacterium
TATCTCACCCTGGACCGGAACTACGAGGCCAACGAACTGCGCCTCTTTGCGGACCTGGTGGCCCAGGGGTTTGTGTACCGGGGCAAGAAGCCAGTCTATTGGAGCATTCCGTGCCGCACCGCGCTGGCCGAGGCCGAGGTCGAATACCAGGACCACGTCAGCCAGAGCATCTATGTGAAGTTCCCGCTGGTGGGCCACGAGAACACGAGCGTGCTCATCTGGACGACCACGCCCTGGACCCTGCCCGCGAACCTGGCGGTGGCCTACAACTCCACCTTCACCTATTCCCTGGTGCGAGTGACCGGCGGCCCCGACGGCGAGCAGTCCGAGGATTACCTTGTCTCCACGCTGCTGCTCAACGCCGTGGCCGAGAAGTGCGGCTGGCAGAATTTCACCATCCTTCGCAGCCTCGAGGCGGGCCACTTCAGCAACCTGCGCTATCGCCATCCGTTCTGCGACCGCGAAGGCCGCTTTGAAGCCGGCGACGAGTTCGTGGACAACACCACCGGCACCGGCTTCGTGCATGTGGCCCCGGGCCACGGCCTCGAGGACTACCGGCTGGGCAGCCGGGCCGGCCTGCCCATCTACTCGCCGGTGGACGACAACGGCTGCCTGGCGCACACCGCCGATCTGCCGATCGAACAGCAGATGCCCGCCCAGCTTCTGGGCCGGTCCATCCTCGAAAAGCACGGCAAAAGCGACGCCAACGAGGCGGTCCTGCATGAACTGCGGGCGCGCCACGCGCTTCTCCACCAGGAGAACTACCACCACAGCTATCCCCACTGCTGGCGCAGCAAGACCCCGATCATCTTCCGCGCCATGGATCAGTGGTTCATCCGCATCGACCACACCCCAGGGGCCGAGGGCCAGACCTTCCGCCAGCGCGCCCTCGCCGAGATCGACCACGTCCGGTGGGTGCCCGACTGGGGCGTCAACCGCATCCGCGGCGCGGTCGAGAGCCGTCCGGATTGGTGCATCTCCCGGCAGCGTTCCTGGGGTGTGCCCATCCCGGCCTTCTACGACGCCCAGGGCCAGCCCATCCTCGATGCCCGCGTGGTCCGCGCCGCCGCCGACCTCGTCCAGCAATACGGGTCCAACATCTGGTTCATCCAGGACGCCGCGCAACTGTGGGCGCTCCTTAAGCCGGCCGATTGGACCGGGCCCGCGCCCGTGGCCAAATCCCAGGACACCCTGGATGTCTGGATCGACTCCGGTTCGTCCTCGCGCTGCGTGACGATGGCCCGGCCCGAGCTGCTGCGCGCCGCGCCTCCTTCGCGCCCCGAGCATTGGCAGGCGGATGTGTATTTGGAGGGCTCCGACCAGCACCGGGGCTGGTTTCAGTCCTCGTTGCTGCTCTCGCTGGGCGGCAACGGCGCCGCTCCCTTCCGGACCGTCCTGACCCACGGGTTCATGGTCGATGCCGACCGCGAGAAGATCTCCAAGAGCAAGCAATCCCAGGGCGGCTACGAAAAGCCGCAAACGGCCGAAGCCTACGTGAAGAAATGGGGGGCCGATGTCGTGCGCCTCTGGGTGGCCTCGCAGGATTACCGCAACGACATCGTCGTCAGCGAAGAGCGCATCAACAAGGTCTCCGAGACCTACCGGATGCTCCGCAACACCCTGCGCTACCAGTTGTCCAACCTGCAGGACTTCCATCCCGCGACGCACTCCGTGCCCGAGGAGAGCCTCACCGGCCTCGATCGTTGGATCCTGGGCGAATTCGCGGCCTTGCAGTCGGAGGTGGCCCGGGCTTACGACGCCTTCGAGTTCCACGGGGTCTATCAGCGGCTCAGCCAGTTCGCGGCGGTCGAGCTTTCCGCCATCTATCACGACGTCGTCAAGGACCGCCTGTACACCGACGCGGCCGGCAGCCTGCGGCGGCGTTCCACGCAAACCGCGCTGCATCGGATGGTCCGCGGCCTCTGCCAGATGCTGGCCCCGATCCTGGCGTTCACCGCCGACGAGGCCTGGGAATACATTCCTGGCGAGCAGAACCGGTCTGTGCACGAATCCGAGTGGCAGCCCGTCAGTCTCGTTAGGCCGCCGGAGGAACAGCGGCTTTGGGAGGAACTCCTGGCCTTGCGTGAAAAAGCGTTGCCGGTGCTGGAACAGGCGCGGCAGGCCAAGCTGATCGGCAAGGCCCTCCAGGCGCGGCTGACCTTCGCCGGGACCGCTCAGCAGCTCGGAGCGGCGGCGGCCCAGCCCGAGGCGCTGCGGGAACTGCTGAACGTTTCGCAGATCAACCTGCAACCGGGCGCCGACCCCGGCGGCGCCCTCACGATCCTTCCCGCCAAGGCCGCGGGCTCGAAATGCGAGCGCTGCTGGCATTGGGAGACAGACGTGGGCGCCGTGGCCGCGCATCCCACCCTGTGCGGACGCTGCGTCGGCGCCGTCAACGCCGCTTGACCTCCGAGACCCCCTAACCGACGATGCCCCTCATGCTGGAACCGGTTGTCACAGGGTTGAAGTCGCCCTTGTTCCTGGGGGCCGCGATGCCGCCCGTCCACTGGACGGTTTGGGCGGGCTTCGTGGCGTGCGTGGTGGTGTTCCTGGCTTTGGACCTGGGGGTGTTCCATCGCGAATCGCACGTGGTGAAGTTCAAGGAGGCCTTCGGGTGGACAATCCTCTGGGCCTCCCTGGCCATGCTCTTCGCCGTGGCGCTCATTCCCTGGCGGGGCCGTCAGGAAGCCGTCGAGTTCTTCACCGGCTACGTGATCGAGCTCTCGCTTTCGATGGACAACGTCTTTGTGATTGCGCTGATCTTCGCCTACTTTCGGGTGCCGCCCCAATACCAGCATCGGGTGCTGTTTTGGGGCATTCTTGGGGCGCTGGTGATGCGCGGCTTGATGATCGGCGCCGGCACGGCGCTGGTCGCCCGGTTTCACTGGGTTCTTTACATCTTCGGCGCCTTCCTGGTTTACAGCGGCATCAAGATGCTCCTGGTCGAGGACGAAGGCGTCGAACCCGAAAAGAACCCGGTGCTGCGCCTGGTGCGGCGCCTTTACCCGGTGTCGCCAGCGTTCGATCGTGAGCGGTTCGTGACCACTTTCAACGGACGCCGGGCGCTGACCCCTTTGGCCCTGGCCCTGGTCATGGTCGAGACCGCCGATCTGATTTTTGCCCTGGATTCCATCCCGGCGATCTTCGCTGTGACCACCAAGCCGTTCATTGTGTTCACCTCGAACGTCTTTGCCATCCTCGGGTTGCGCTCGCTCTATTTCGTGCTGGCTGGCGCGATCGGCTACTTCCGCTACCTCAAGTACGGCCTTTCGCTGGTTTTGGTCTTCATCGGGGCCAAGATGCTCTTCGAGAAGTGGGTGGGCCTTCCCACACCGCTGGCTCTGGCCATTGTGGCC
>JAKLEJ010000047.1 GCA_022711695.1 Verrucomicrobiota bacterium
CCTTTGGACGCTTACATTGTCCCCCGCACTCATGACAACGTCCTTTGGCAGGTTTACGGGCTCAAGCCGGGCGAGCACACCCTCCGCATTGTCACCCTCGACCAGGCCGATCCGCGGTCCAAGGGCAAACGCATCGTCATCCAGCAGGCGGTGACCTACAAGCCTGCGCCCTGAACCCGCCCTCCCCGGCCTACCCCCTCCGCGCATGAAACCTCGCATTGTCGTGGTCGGCAGTTCGAACACGGACATGATCATCCAGTTGGACCGCATTCCGCGGCCCGGCGAGACCGTGCTTGGCGGGCGGTTCACTACCGCCGCCGGCGGCAAAGGGGCCAACCAGGCCGTCGCCGCCGCGCGAGCGGGAGGCGGGGTGTCGTTCGTGGCCCGCCTGGGACGCGATGTCTTCGGGGACCAGGCCCTGGCGGGGTTCCGGAGCGCCGGCATCTGTGTGGATCGCATCGGTCGGGACCCGGCCGCGCCCTCTGGCGTGGCGCTGATTTTCGTGGCCCGGGACGGCGAGAATTCCATCGCCGTGGCCTCGGGGGCGAATGGCCGCCTCTCGCCGGCCGATGTGCGAAAGGCCGCCCCGGCCATCCGCGGCGCGGCCGTCATGCTGCTTCAACTCGAGACCCCGCTGCCTGCCGTGGCGGAGGCGGCGCGCCTAGCCGCCAAAGCGGGCGTCCGCGTCATCCTCAACCCGGCCCCCGCGCGGCCGCTGCCGGACGCGTTGCTTGGCCGGGTGTCGGTGCTCACCCCCAACGAAACCGAAGCGGAACTGCTCACCGGCGTGAAGGTGAACAACCCGGCGGCGGCGGCCCGGGCGGCGGCCAGCCTGTTGGGCCGGGGCGTGAAGACGGTTATCGTGACCCTGGGAGCGCGCGGCGCACTGGTGGCCACGCCCGACATCCTCCAGTTGGTCCCCGGCTTCAAAGTGAAAGCCGTCGATACCACCGCCGCCGGCGACATCTTCAACGGGGCACTGGCGGTGGCGATGGGGGAGGGCCGGCCGTTGATCGAGGCCGCGCGTTTTGCGAACGCCGCCGCCGCCCTCTCGGTGACCCGCCTGGGCGCGCAGCCCTCCGCCCCCCGCCGCGCCGAGATCGAGCAGCTCCTGGCAAAGTCGCATTAACTCACCCGATCCCATCTGGGCGGTCGCCTGGCGTGAAACGGTGGACACAACCACCGGACAGCAGTTGCTGAAATAGAGATCGAGGAAGACTTGAAGGTCCGGTTAGCTTCAAGAGCCTCGATGCGCGGGGCGTGTTTGGGCGGCGCGCGAGAGTGAGGCTCACTCCGTTTGGCCGGGCAGGGTCACCTTGGGCAGGGGCTGGAATTGCCAGGAGACATTCGTGCCCGCCACCGTCAGCAGCATCCAGCCTTCGAGCGGTTTGCGGCCCTGCAGCCCGAACGAGACGGGGGGCGTGGTCAGCAGCAAGGTGTCCTGAACCCGGTTGGTCAGGCCGCGGTGCAAATGCCCGCTGAGAATGGCCAGGACCTCTCCCTGCCGCGCCAGCCCCAGAAGCCGGGCGCGCGGGTAAGGCTCGATGTTGAAATAGTCGCCGCCCGGCTCGTCGATGCTCTTGAGAAACGGCGGGTGATGCATCAGGAGCAGGGTGGGAGTCTTGGCGGGCTCGGCAAGCTGGTCCTCGAGGAACTTCCACATCTGCCGTTCGCGCGGCAGCCGGCTGCCCATGATGCACGAGTTCACCCCGATGACGCGCACACCGGCAATCTCCCGGGCATAGTAGGAACGCCCAAAATTCAGCTCATAGCGCCGGAGCCGCCCGAAGTTGACGGCGTCTTTCTTGCCGCCGCGGAGAATCTTGTTGCCGATGTCGTGGTTGCCTGGTGTGAGGAGCAGGGGAGCGGTCAAGCCGCGGACGCGCCGGCGAAACTCGGCAAAGGCCTCGTCGGTTCCGTATTCGGTCAGATCCCCCGCCGCGAGGACCAGGTCCACGTTGGCGGCGTTGACCGCCTCGACGGTTTTGGCGAGGCGCAGAGGGTAAAGGCGCTGCTGGTTGTTGGTGGGATCCAGCATCACGTGCATGTCGGAGATGAGCGCGATGCGTGTGGGGGCGTCGGCCGCGCGGGGCGGAGGCGCCGTGCGGCAGGCGGCCAGCAGCAGAGCGGCCGCGCCGACCAGCAGGAGGGCGAAGGCCCGGAGGGCATCAAGCGGGCTTGCGCTGGGGAGGGCGTGCGGGGCGCGACCGGCCAAGTTCCTGAAACGAACATTCATCGTGGGGGCGATTTTGAGAGAGCCTGTGGCACAAGGCCAGTCCGAAATCTCGTCGGGAAGAACGGATTTCGGCACGGAAATTGCCCTAACCCCAGGCGGGCCGAGGTTGTTTCGAGCGATGAGACATCGGGGTTGCAGGCGCGGGGCCGCCTGTGGCAAAGTGGAATAGAGATATGAAAGTGGACGATGTGCCATTCAATTGGGTGGATTTGTTGACAGCGGTTGTCCTTTTTGTAGGCATCCTGCGCGGACGCAAGCGGGGGCTGTCCGAGGAGTTGCTGGACACGATCCAGTGGGTGGCGATCGTGGTCCTGGCGGGGCTTTATCACGGCCTGCTGGCGGGGCACCTGGCGCGCACCTCGCTGCTGGCGCAGGGCTTCTACAACGTCTGCGCCTACCTGATTATCGTCGTGGCGGTCAAGCTGGTGTTTGCCTTCGTCAAAAAACGGATCGGCGAGAAGATCGTCGGTTCCGACCTCTTCGGGCGGGGCGAGTATTACCTGGGGATGGCGGCGGGAATGACGCGGTTTGCCTGCATGTATTTCGTGTTCCTGAGCCTGCTGCACGCGCCGTATTACACCGAGCAGATGCTGGCGGAGACCGAGAAGGCCCAGGAAAAGGACTTTGGCGACATCCGCTTTCCCACGCTGGGCACAACGCAGCGGACCTTCTTCAAGCACTCGGCCACGGGCTGGTTCGCGGAAAAGCGCCTGGCGAACCTGTTGATTCAACCCACCTCGCCCGACGTCATGGCGCTGCGAAACGAGAATTCCATGGGACGTCGGCGCGAGCGCGCAGTTGACGCGGTGATGGGCGGCAAGTAACGATCTCCAGCCGGATATGGCTGGATTGATCGCGCCCACCACTCTCGAACAGATTCGAGCGGCCAGCGACATCGTCGAGATCGTCGGCGCGTCCCTGCCCTTGAAGAAGGCCGGGGGCAACTTCGTGGCGCTGTGCCCCTTTCATCGCGAGAAGACTCCCAGTTTCAGCGTCAACCCGCACAAGCAGATTTTCTATTGCTTCGGCTGCCACAAGGGCGGCGACGTGTTCTCCTTTGTGCGCGAATACGAGAACCTCTCCTTTGTCGAGGCGGTCAAGCGCCTGGCCGACCGCGCCGGCATCCCCCTCGAATTCGACAACGAGCCCGGCCAGCAGCAGGCCCGGCACCTCAAGGACACGCTCTGGCAGATTCACGAGCAGCTCGCGGCCCGCTGGCAGTCCGCGCTGGCGACCGATGCCGCCGGGCAGGCCGCCCGCGATTACCTGGCGCGGCGCGGGGTGTCCGCCGAAGCCGTCCGGTTGTTCCGGCTGGGGTTCGCGCCGGAGCAGTGGGACGACACCGTGAACTGGGGGCGGAGCAAAGGCTACGAGCCGGCGCTCCTGGAGCAGGCCGGGCTGGTCATCCGCAAGGAGGGTTCCGACCGCTATTACGACCGGTTCCGCGGGCGGCTGATGTTCCCGATCTGCGACGAGCAGGGCCGGATCATTGCCTTCAGCGGCCGGGTGCTCAACCCGGACGAAAAGACCGCCAAGTACGTCAACTCGCCGGAGACGCCCATCTTCACCAAGGGCAAGGTGTTCTACGGGCTGGACAAGTCGAAGCGGGCGATCCTGGAGGAGGGGTTCGCCGTGATCTGCGAGGGGCAGCTCGACCTGATCGCCTGCTACATGTCCGGCACGAAGAACATGGTGGCCCCGCAGGGCACCGCCTTCACCGCCGACCACGCCCGCATCCTCAAGCGCTATGTGAACGAGGTGGTGCTGTGCTTCGACTCGGACAACGCCGGGCAGAACGCCGCCGTGCGCGTGCTGGACAGCCTGCTGGCGGCCGACCTGGCGGTGCGCGTGGCGGTGGTTCCGGCGCCGCACGACCCGGACAGCTTCATCAAGGAGCGGGGTGGCGAGGCCTTTCGCGAGCTGGTCCGCCGCGCCGAGGGTTTCTTCGATTTCCATCTCAAGCGCCTGTGCGCGGTGCACGACGCCAGCACCGACCTGGGCCGCAAGACGATCGTGAGCGAAATGCGCGAGGCCGTCCTCAAGACGCGCGACCGCGTGCTTCTGGACACCTACGCCCAGAAGACCGCCCAGCGCCTCGGCGTGGCCGCCGACGCCATGCGCGCCGAGTTTCGGAAAGGGGGCAAGCCCGTGCGCGCCCAGGCCGGGCCCGAGGAGGAATTGCCCGAGTCCCCCAGCCCGGAGGCCGCGCCTTCGCCGCATGAAACCCAGTTGCTGCGAATTCTTTTGGCCTCCGACGAGCACGTCGGGGCGGTGGCTGGAACCCTCGACCCGGAGTGGCTGACCCACTTGCGCGTCCGGCGGATCGTGGAGCAGCGGCTGCGCCTGCACGCGGCCGGCCAGTGGCCCGGGCCCGCCGCGTTCCTGACCTTGTTTGAGGACGATCTCGAAAGCCAGGCGCTGATCGGCCGGTGTTTTGCCGAGGACCGGCCCATCCCCAACCCCGAAAAACAGTTGATGGACATCCTGATTGGCTTGCGCAACCAGGCCCTGACGCGCCAGAGCAACGACCTGCTGCGACAGCTCGGCAATCCCGAACTGGATATGGCACTGCGGATTGAACTGACCCGGCGCAAGGAAGAGTTGCGTGTCCTCAAGTCGCAGCCGCTCCAGCCGCGTTTGAGCTTGCGAAGCGAGTAATCCGCGCGCGAGGATGAGAACGTTCACGAAGGAATGAGGAATGCCATGAACAGAGGGACATTTATCAGCTTGCTGGCGGCGCTGGCGGCGGCCATCTCAGCCCCGGCGCCCGCTGGCGCCGCGGCTGCGGCGGAAGCCCCCAAAGGCTTGATTGCGCGCTGGTCGTTCGACGGCGCAACGGCCGGCAATACGATCGCCGAGGCGTCGGGCAAGCCGGGATGGGACATCCGGAGCGCCGCGGCTGTTCCCCGGATGCGAGGGGTGTTTGGCGAGGCGTTGGAGCTGCGCGGGTCCCACGCCCTGCGAACCGATCTCCACCTCCCGCCCGAAGGCATGGCCGCGCTGACCCTCTGCGTCTGGGCGCGGCCTTCGGCGTTCGAGCGCTACAACGAGATCTTCCGACAGGAATGCTCGCGCCGGGTGCTCTTCTCGTTCCAGGAAGGCGGCACGATCCTCTCGTTGGGCCTGGATATCGGCGGCTACGTGGAATGCGACGCTCCCCTCCAGCCGGCGCAGGTGTTGGACGATGCCTGGCATCATTGCGCGGCGTCGTTCGACGGCCGCGCCATGCGGGTGTACCTGGACGGACGCGAGATCGGTTCGCTGGAGCGGCCCGGCCGGATCGCCATCCAGCGCGGCGTTCCCGCGTTCGTGGGATCTTCCGGCGGGACCGGCGAGCATTTCCAGGGCGGCTTGGACGACCTGCGCCTCTACGAGACCGCGCTGTCCGCGGCGGAGATTGCCGAACTCCACCGCCAGGGCGCGGAGGCGCTTCAGGCGCGCCTGGCCCTGATCGAGCCCGCGGTGGACGCGTTCTACCGCCCGGCCAACTCGTTCGCGCAGGTCCTGGGGCGGTGCCGCGAGCGGCTGGGCCGGACAAACCAGGAGCACACCGCCGAGATGGCCTCGCTGGTCCGCGCCCGGCTGAAGCGGGATTTCCCGCGCGAGTGCGAGGAATGGTCGAGCCGGGCCGGCGTGCGTCTGAGCGACTACTTGCTCAACCCGGAGCCGGGGCTGAACGCGCGGCTGGCCGGCCGCCTCATGGACCTGCTGCTGGAGTATCGCCCGCTCACGGAGGCTCAATGGCGTGCGCAAAGCCCGGAAGACTACCAGCGCTGGCGCGAGGCCGATGGCCTCCAGGAACGCTGCGCCCGGCTCGCCGCGAAGGGCGAGCAGGGAAGCTTCGCGCCGGAGTGGATCGAGGTGATCCTGGCGGCGGGCTCCAGGATTCAGATGCGCCCGCGCGAGCACGAGGCCGTGGCCCCCTATGTGAAGCCGGAAACGCCCGCGACTCGCGCGCTTTCGACGGCGGAGGCGCGCCAGGCGCTCGAAAAGGACTGGCTGCACCAGGCCGACCAGCGGCCCACGCCCGCCCGCGTTCGCAGCGAAATCCAGTGGACCCGCGAGTTGGCGGCGCGCCTTGGCAAGAGCCTGCGCCAGGAGGGCGTGTTTCGCAAAGAACTGGCGGAGCTGGACGCGATCGAACGGTCGCTGGAAACGGTCAGGGGGGAGGAGGCGCGGCCGTCTTATTTCCGGACTCGCGAGCTCAAGCGGGCGATCCTGTTCCGCAATCCGGCGGTCGATTTCGACAAGCTCCTCCTGGTGGACATGCCTTATCCCCAGGGCTCGGAATGGCCGCACGAGACGCGCCACCGGCTGGGCTACATGGCCGTCCCCGGCGGCCGACTGCTGGTCGTCGAGGGCCTGGGCCCGGAGGGCCGGCCGCGCCAGCTCATGCCGCAGGCCCCTCTGCACGGGTCGTTCTGGCGGCCGGACTTGTCCTACGACGCCGACAAGGTGCTGTTCTGTTTCAAGCCCCACAACGAAAAGTCGTTTCATCTGTACGAGATCGACGTGGACGGCACGGGGCTGCGGCAGTTGACGCACGGCCCTTACGACGACCTGGACCCGATCTATCTGCCGGATGACCGGAACGTGATCTTCAGCACCACGCGGTCGCACACCTACGTGCGCTGCATGCCTCCGACCAGCGCGTTCGTGCTGGCCCGGGTGCGCCGGGATGGCAGCGGCATCTATTTCGTTTCGGTGAACAACGAGCCCGACTACACCCCCTCGGTGATGAACGACGGCCGCATCCTGCACACTCGCTGGGAATACACCGACAAGCCTCTCTGGCGGGCGCAGAAACTCTGGACCGTGAATCCGGACGGCACCCAGGTGAGCATGTTCTGGGGCAACCAGAGCGTGTGGCCGGACCTGATGAAGGACGCGCGGTCCATCCCGGGCAGCCGCCGGGTCATGTTCACCGGGTCGGCGCACCACGACTGGTTCAGCGGCTCCGTCGGCATCGTCGATCCCGACCGCGGCCTGAACTTTCCGCACGGCCTTGCCAAGGTCACCGCGGACGTCCCCTGGCCGGAGTGCGGCAACGGGCCGGTGGACCCGGTCGAGTCGCCGGCTTACCACGCCAGCGGGGCCTACCGCGCTTATTACTCGCCTTATCCGCTGAGCGAGACGGATTTCCTGGTCTCGGCCAACCGCAACGGGCGCTTCGTGCTCTACCTCATGGACACGCAGGGCAACCGCGAGCTGGTTTACGAAGGGGCTCATCATGTCCTGCACGCGCAGCCGTTGCGCCCGCGGCCGCGGCCGCCCGTGATCGAGGACCGCGTGGACTGGCCCTCGCGCGAGGAGCGCGACCGTCCGCGGGACGGCGTCCTCTTCAGCAGCAGCGTCTATCAGGGCGCCAGCCCCGAGCTGCGCGGCCAGGCGCGCTACCTGCGCGTGTTCAGCATCGACCACAAGACCTACACCTATTGGTACAAGCGGCCTTACATCTCGACCGGCCCGGTGGTCTCGGCGGTGCAATCCGAAGGCGTCAAACGCCTGCTCGGAACCGTGCCCATCCGCGCGGACGGCTCGGTCTCCTTCCACGCGCCGGCGGGCGTGCCGCTGCATTTCCAGTTGTTGGACGAGCGACAGCGCGCCCTTCAGACCATGCGCAGTTTTGTGGGAGTGATGCCCGGCGAATACCGCGGCTGCCAGGGCTGCCACGAGGCCCACAGCCGCGCCTCGGAGAGCAGCCGAGGCCTGGCCCTGACCCGCGAGCCGGAGCGCATCGCCCCGCCGCCCTGGGGCGAAGACACCGTGAGTTATCCGCGCTATGTGCAGGCGGTGCTGGATCGCTACTGCGGCAAGTGCCACCAGGGCGAGGGCGAGGCCCGGAAAGTGCTGGACCTGACCGAGCGGCCCAGCCAGCCGGTGTTCACCGAGCCTTACCTGACGCTCATTGGCCGGCCTAGCTGGGGCGAGCCCTATCGGCCGCCGGAGAAGCCCGCCCCCGGCTTCGGCATTGCCGGGTGCCTGCTGGTCGAAGGTTACGGAACGGTGGACCCCAAGGCATACGTGACTCCGCCGCCCATGACCGCGTTGTCTTACCGCAGCCGCTTGGTGGAGATCGCTTCCAGCGGCAAGCATCACGACGTCAAGGTCGATCCCGAAAGCCTGCTGCGCCTGATCGTCTGGGTGGACGCGATGTGCCCCTACATGGGCGACGAGGAGATTCGCCGGATTCCCGACCCGGTGTTCCAGGGCGTGGACTGGCTGGCGGTCCGGCCCCGGATCGCCACGGCGCCGCGCATCGCCCGGCCGGGGCCGGTGGATTAGCCCCGGGACTTCGCACAGACCCCGGGTGAGCGCGTCGAGCCTTGTCACGTTGCAGAGAGCGCCGGACTACGATCCTGAGCGGGTGCTGAAGGCCCTGCGCGCCTGTCTGGCGCCCCTGGGCGGCATGCAGGCCTTCGTGCGGCCCGGCCAGCGCGTCCTTCTCAAGCCCAACCTGCTGGGCGGGTTCCCGGTCGAACGGGCGGTCACCACCCATCCGGCGGTGGTCCGCGCCGCGATCCTGCTGGTTCGGGAAGCGGGCGGCCTCCCGGTTGTGGGCGACAGCCCGGGCATCGGTTCGCTGCCCCTGGTGGCTCGAGCCTGCGGCCTGACGCCCGTGCTCGAGGAAACCGGAACGGACCTGGTGGATCTTTCCGAGCCCCGCGATTACGAGGTTCCCGGATACCGAATCGGCCCGCGGTTGACCCTGGCCAAGGCGCTTTCCGAGGCGGATGTGCTCATCAGCCTGCCCAAGCTCAAGACCCACGGCCAGATGACCCTGACGGCGTCGCTGAAGAACCAGTATGGCCTCATCCCCGGAGCGCTCAAAACCCAGTGGCACTTTCGCCTTCAGGAGCCCCGCTGGCTGGCGGCGTTGATCCTGGACGTCAATCGCGCGGCGCGCCCCGCGCTGACGATCCTGGACGCCATTGTGGCGATGGAAGGCCAGGGCCCCAGCAGTGGCCGGCCGCGGTTCCTGGGCGCGTTGCTGGCCAGCGCCGACCTGGCGGCCGCCGACACCGTGGCGTGTCACCTGATCGGGCAGGACCCCATGCGCGTGCCCTTGCTCGTGGCCGCGAGCGAGCAGAAATTCGGCGCGACCGATCTGAGCCGCATTCGGATCGAGGGCGAAGATTGGCGGCGCCTGCGGACGCCGGATTTCGAAAAGATCGAGCAGTTGACGGACCTCATGCGGATGCTGCCGCTGCCGCGGCCGGCCCTGAACTGGGTGCGCCGTCAATGGACCATCGTTCCCCGAATCGTGGACGGCCGGTGCACACAGTGCGGCCTCTGCGAGGAGCACTGCCCCGTGACCCCCGCGGCCATCCATCCAGGGGAACCGCCGGCGGAACGCGTCGAGGACGACCGCTGCATCCGGTGCTACTGCTGCCACGAGTTTTGCCCGTCGCAGGGCATCGAATTGCATCGTCCCTGGCTGGCCCGCCATCTGCCGCTGAACCGGCTGGCCGACTTCGCCGGCCGCGCCCTGGGCTTTCTGGTCTCGCTCGGCAAACACAAGCCGCGATGAAGCCATTGCGGCGGCGACCGCCTTCCCCGGCGGGGGTCTCGGGCGGTCGCAGCAGAACCGCAGGCTACACGTCCAGGACGGCGACGGCGGCCTGAATCTTGTCCGCGAGCTGGCGCTGCCGGTCCGGGTCCAGCAGCTTCTGGCCGTCGGGTTCCCGCACGTAGAAGCTGTCGATGGCCGCGCCCTTTTCGGTGAGAATTTTGGCGACGGAGATGTCCAGGCCGGCCTCGGCGAACACCTGGGCAATGGCATGGAGCAGCCCGAGGCGGTCCTCGGTCTCGATCTCGATGACGGTGCGGTGGGCGGAGGTGCGGTTGTCGAACTCGATGCGGGTGGGCAGGCGCTCGCCCTCGATGGGATGGTAGCGGGTGCGGGCGGGCTTGCGCCGCGCAATCAGGGCGGGAAGATTGGCCGGCTCCAGCTCCAGGGCGCGCGGAAGGAGTTTCTCGAATTCGTCGCGGGCCTCCCGCTTGACAAACGTGCCCGTGGCCGCGTCCACCACGTAGAAGGTGTCCAGGGCGATGCCGTCGGCGCGGCTGAAGATCTGGGCGCCAAGAATGTTGATGCCGGCGGCGGCGAAGGAGCCGGCGATGCGCCAGAAAAGCCCCGGCCGGTCCCAGGTGGCGATCTTCACCGCCGAGTAGCCGCGATCGGCTTCGTTGTGCCATTCCACCGCGACCGTGAAGGGCTCGTTCTCGGCCAGGAAGCGCCTCATGAACTCGCGGGCCAGGAGCAGGTCCGCGGCGATTTCCCGTGGCGTGTTCACCCGGAAATAGCGGGCCGGCAGCGACTCGAAATGCGCCGTCCGCTCGTCCTCGGCCAGGCCGCGGGGCAGCAGGCGGTCCACCTGCTCCCGGAGGGAGGCCCGGAGCTTCTCGTCGGCTTCGCGGGCTTCGCCGCCCGTGAGGGCCTGGCGGGCGCGCTCGTAAAGGGTGAGCAGCAGCGTGTCCTTAAAGCCGTTCCAGAGCTGGTCGCTGGTGCCCATGGCGTCGGCGAAGGTGTGCAGGGTGAGCAGGGCCAGGTTTTCCGTGTTCTGAACGATGCCGGCGAAGTCGCTGATGACCTCGGCGTCATCCAGGTCGCGGCGCTGCGAGACCTGGGCCATCAGCAGGTGGTTCTCGATGACCAGGCCCAGGCTGGCGGCGGCGGCGGCGTCCAGACGCAGGCGCCGGGCCGCCTTGGCCGCCAGCGCGGCGCTGGCCCGGGAGTGGTCGGCCCCGGGCCGGGCCTTGCCGGCGTCGTGCAGCAGCAGGGCCAGGTAGAGCACAAAGGGCCGCTCGAGGTTTCGGAACATCTCGTCGTAGTGCCGGAAGGGCGGGGCTGCCGCCTCGCGCACCTGGTCGAGCTTGGCCAGGCAGGCCAGGGTGTGTTCGTCCGCGGTGTACTGGTGGAAGAACTCGTGCTGCACCAGGGCGGTCAGCCGGCCGAATTCGGGCACATATTTGCCCAGGAACCCGACCTCGTGCATCAGGCGCAGAATCGGGGCCACGCTGCCCCGCTGGTTGAGGATCTCGAGAAACGTGTCCCGCACGCCCGGGTCGCGCAAGAACGAGCGGTCCACCAGCCGCAGTTCGTGGCGGATCAGTTGGATCAGGTCCGGGTGCAGCTTGAGGCCGCGCTGCTGGGCGTGGAGAAACACCCGCATCAGCCGGGCCGGCTGGTCGCGGAACACCCGCCGCGAAAGGGCGTGGATCTCGCCATGCAGCAGCCGGAACCCGTCCAGCGTCTGCTGGCTCATCTCGTCCAGGCGCTGTCGGATCAGGGCGCCCAGCGACGGCAGGCGGCGGGGTTGGGGCAGGAGGGCGAGGCGCTGCTCGACGGTGCGCGTGATCAGGTAGATGTGCCGGGAGTGGCGGTAGTATTCGCTGAGGAATTGCTCGATCCGCCGGCTGGGGGAGCGCTCGGTGTAGCCCAGGCCGCGCGCCACCGCCGGCTGGACGCTCTTGGTGAGCGCGTCCACGGCCCGTCCCGCCGTGTAGTGGAGCTCGTTGCGGGTGCGAAGCAGATAATCGTAGGCCTGGTCCAACTGGCGCGCTTCCGTCTGGCCGATCAGGCCCCGCTCGGCCAAATCCTGGGTGGTCCGCGTCCGGTACTTGAAGAACGCCATCCACAGCAGGTTCTGGTAGTCGCGCAGCCCGCCGCAGCCGTTCTTGATGTTCGGCTCCTGCATGGTGGCCGAATCCCCGTGCTTGGCGTGCCGGGCCGCCTGGTCCCGCACCCGCGCGGCGATGTATTCGTCCTCGCACCCCGCCACGCACTTGCGCAGCAGGGTCTCCTGGAAGATGCGGAACAGCTCGTAGTTGCCCCAGATGGGCCGGGCCTCGATCAGCGAGGTCTTGGCCTGCATGTCCGCGTTGGCGACCTCGACGCAGTCGGTCACGCTGCGCACCGCGTGGCCCGGCTTCAGGCGCAGGTCCCAGATGAACGGGATGAGATGGTCGATCATGCGGGCGACGTAAGCCCGCCCCTCGCCCTCGCTGCCTTCGCCCGTGTGCAGCAGCATGATGTCGATGTCGCTGCAGGGATTGAGTTCGCCCCGCCCGTAGCCGCCGGTGGCCACCAGCGACAGCGCCGGGGCCCGCCGCCGCAGTTCTTCGCCCGCCTCGCGCTGGGTGGCGTCCAGGAGGTGGCGCAGCAACTCGTCCATCATCGCCGCGCGCCCACGGCACACTTCCCGGCCTCCTCCTCCTCCGCGGTGGAGGATCTTGAGCCGGTGGGTTTCGATCTTCAGGAACTGGCGGTAGCGGCCCTTCTCCTGTTCCAGGGTCCGGCCGCCCGGCAGCGGCAGCCGCTCCGCCGCGTGCGCCTCGATCTTCGCCATGATGCTCTGCACCCGGAGAACATAGCGGGTCCGCCTCGCCAAACAACCCGGAAAACCGACGCCCCAATCCCCGGCCCAGGCCGCCGGGGGGGGGCGCGGCGGCAGTCCGCGCCGAAGGCGCAACCGGCTCAACGCGGCGGGGAGGCGTCGATTTGCCGATTCCAGGAAGCGCTTTTTCTGTTGACCGCATCGACTATTCCCGCCAGCAATAATGGCTGAATAGTAATCGACTGGAGATCAGATGCCGAGAAGACCCGTAAAAAACAAGAAACCGCAGCGGCTGGCGGCCGGGACCGCCAAGTACGACGCCCATCACACCGTTCTGTCGAAAACCTACGGGGCGCTGGCGGACCTGCGCCGCGAACTGAGCGATTCCAAGGCCCGGGTGGCCGAGCGCGCCGAGCTGCTGGGGCTCTTTGCCTCGTGCGCCGATTCCCAGCGCGCCTGGCTCATCCTGGAGGATTACTTCGACAAGCTGTCGCTCTCGCGCAAGGACTTTGCCGGCCAGAACTGGTGGCTGCGCATGCTCGCCAAGCAGGGCGAGGCGCGGCTCGAGGAGCTGGCGCTGCTGTTCCTGCGCTCGGGGCGGCCCCTCCCCAACGAGCTCTCGGCGCATGCGGACATCTCCCGCCTGGCGGAGGTCGAGGCCGCCGAGCGCGAGCAGGAGCTGCTGGACCAGCTCGAACGCTGGCTCTTTCCGCCGGCCCCGGCCCACCTCGACGGCCCCCGGGCGCGCCTCCACCTGCTCTGCGACGTTCAGCCGCTCAACGGCACGGGCGTGTTTCACGCGCTGCGGGTGCGCTTCAACCTGTTCCGGCCCCGCACCGGCGAGCGCTGCCGGACCCTCAAGGAATTGGTGGACCTGACCGAGCGGGCGGCGGCGGACCAGGAATTGTTCTCGCCGCTGGACTGGGAGTTTCTCGCGTGGATGTCCGAG
>JAKLEJ010000470.1 GCA_022711695.1 Verrucomicrobiota bacterium
TCCACCGCCGCGCTCCACTGTTCCCGGGAGAGGTCGCTGCCCAAAAAGACCCCGCGCGCGCCCCAGGCCTCGGGCGAGAAGCCGGACACCTTGAGCACCAGCTCGCGCTCCCGCTGCGAGAGGGATTTCAGTTGATGCCAGTCGGTCAGCCCCAGCTCGGGAACGGCGCCATGCGGGGGCAGCGGAGCCGGGTCGAGCGCCCACGAATACGGAACATGCCGCTGCAGCTTCAGGAAGAATTTCTCCCCGAGCTCGCGTCGCCAGAACTCGCGCAGGTTCCGGTTCCAGAGCAGGGTGAAGAGGAGCTTTTCCTCGAACAACGGCTTGGGCGGCGGTGTGAGCTGGATTTGCCCGGCCGCGGCCAGGTCGAACAGCGCTGGCGCCGCCGGCACGTTCACGGTGTCAAACAGTTCGAAGAAACGATAGGCCGCCTCCCCGGGCTGAAAGTCCTGAAACTGACCGTCACGAACCGCGAAGCGGTCCCCGAGGCGGGCGGCCAGCCATCGCATCTCCGGCCGATAGGCGGCCGCTTCCTCGGAAACGACGATGTGAACGCGCGCGGCCTGGGGGAAGAGGCTCTGAAAGCCTTCGATCATGGAGAGGGCATCGCCCACCAACTGCCGGGGCGGCCCTTCAGGAGTGCGCCCCGGTTCGAGGGCCGGCGCGGCCTGCGCCGGGGCTTCCGCCGGCGCCAGTTGCGCGTAGGTTTCGTTCAGCCATGCCGTCAGGCCAATGCCGCCCGGCACGCTGTCCAGCTCCGTGATGCTGAAACCCTCGTCCGTGAGCAGGATGTCCGGCCGGATAACCCTTGGAGTGTCGCCCTTGAAGGCGGGGCATCGCTGGAGAGCGATCAGCTCAGGGGGCTTCCCCTGGTCGAGAAGGGCGGCGATCCACCCGGGTTGCTCCCCGGCGACGCTCTGGCGGTAGAGCCGGTCGGTCGCCCGGTAGAATTGGAGCAGCACCCGGCCCAAAGTTTCCAACTCGGCCGCCAGGGCCGGCCCGACGACGAACGGGGCCGGTCCGATCCGCCAGTCCAGGTCGGCAAACAGCCCGCCGGCCGGAAGGCGTTCACGCACAAAGCGCGCTTTCTCGGCGTCGGACCAGGTCCCGGTTGGTGTGTGCATCCTGTGTTTGCGGTCGCGTCCCTGGAGCGGCCCCGGCTTAGGAGCGCAACTGGCCCTGGCCGATCCCCAGCCACTTGTAGCTGGTCAGCTCTTCCAGCCCCATCGGACCGCGCGCGCCGATCTTGTCGGTGCTGATGCCGATCTCGGCGCCCATCCCGAACTCACCCCCGTCCGTGAAGCGGGTGCTGACGTTCCAATAGACCGCCGCCGAATCCACTTCGGAGAGAAACTGTTGGGCGGTGGCCTCATTGCGGGTGACAATAGCGTCGCTGTGGGCGCTGCCGTAGCGGGCGATGTGATCCACCGCCTGGCGCAGCCCGTCCACCACCCGGATGTTGACCACGTAATCGTTGTACTCGGTGAAGAAGTCCTGCTCGGCCGCTTTCCTGAGCTTGAACCCGGCGGCTTCGGGCGCGGCGCTCAGGATGCTGTGCGCCTCGACGTCGGCGCGGAACTCGACGTTCTTCTCGGCCATGCGGCGGGCCAGCGCGGGGAGGAACGCGGCCGCCACAGGCCGGTCCACCAGCAGCGTCTCCATGGCATTGCAGACCGCCGGGCGCTGGCACTTGGCGTTCATGACAATGTCCCCGGCCATGCCGAGGTCCGCCTCGCGGTCCACGAACACGTGGCAGACGCCCTTGTAGTGCTTGATGACGGGCACCTTGCTGCACTCGGCCACCGCGCGGATCAGTCCTTCTCCGCCGCGCGGCATGCACAGATCGACATATTGGGTGAGGGAGAGCAAGGCCGGGATGGCTTCGCGGTCGGCGGTGGGCACGACCTGGATGGCGTGGCGGGGAAATTCCGGCAAGGCGCGGGCGGCGGCGTTCACCAGGATGGTCGCAATGAGCTGGTTCGAGTTGAGGGCCTCCTTGCCGCCGCGCAGGATCGTGGCGTTGCCCGATTTGAAACACAGCCCCGCTGCGTCCGCCGTCACATTGGGCCGCGATTCGTAAATGATCGCCACCACCCCGATGGGGACCGTCACCTTCCGCAGTCGCAGGCCGTTGGGCCGCACCCGTTCCTCCAGCAGCCGCCCCACCGGATCGGGCAGCGCCGCCACCTCGCGCAAGCCCCGGGCCATGCCGGCGATGCGCTTCTCATCCAGCTTCAGGCGGTCGAGCATCGGCGCGCTCAGGCCCGTCTTCGCGCCCCAGTCCAGGTCGATGGCGTTGCCCAACCGGAGCTGGTCCTCGTTGGCTTCGAGGGCATCGGCCATGGCCAGCAGACACCGGTTCTTCCGATCCGGCGTCAGCCGCGCCAGCTCCCGCGAGGCCTCGCGCGCCTGCCGCGCCAGTTGCGTCATCTGCTCGATCAACGTCATGCCGCAACATGCGCCGCCCCCTCGCTCTTGAAAAGTCGAAAACACGGCGGTTTGAGGTTGATCGGCTGGCCGGGCTTGGCAATCTGTGAGGAGTCATGACACGCGCAGCGCGTCTTCTCTTCGCGGCGACGGTGGTTTGCGGCCTCGCGGCCTTCCTCCGGGCCGCCAGCCCCGCCCCACAGACCTCCGGGCGCGACGGCGCGGAGATGGTTCTGGTGCCCGCCGGCGTCTTCCTGATGGGCAGTGTGGATGGGGACCCGGACGAACGTCCGCCGCGCACGATCAGCCTGCCGGCTTTCTACATTGACCGGCATGAGGTCACTCACGAGCCCTACGCGCGGTTCCTCGAAGCGACCGGGCGCAAGGCCCCCGTGGATTGGCCCGGCGGCAAGATGCCCGCGAAGCTCGCCCGGCATCCGGTCGTGAACGTGACCTTCGATGACGCGGCTGCCTACGCCCAATGGGCAGGCAAGCGCCTGCCCACCGAAGCGGAGTGGGAGAAAGCCAGCCGCGGGTCCGATGGCCGCATTTACCCGTGGGGAAACCGTCTCGAGGGCCGGAAGTTTGCGGCGCCCCTGGGCGACAACTCCAAGGACCACACCTGGCCGGTGGGAAGCTTCCCCGACGACATGTCGCCTTGCGGGGCCATGGACATGGGAGGCAACGCCTGGGAATGGACCGACTCGTGGTACGGGGCCTATCCGGGCAACGACCAACTCGAGATCGAGTACGGGCGCAAATACCGGGTCATTCGCGGCGGCGGGGCCATCGACTACTATGGGGCGCCTTCGACCGGCCGCTGCGCCGACCGCTCCCGAAGTCTGCCCTACGGGACCTTCGATGCCCTGGGGTTCCGCTGCGTGATGGACGCGGCGCCTAAGCCGACGCAGGGCGTCGG
>JAKLEJ010000471.1 GCA_022711695.1 Verrucomicrobiota bacterium
GATCTGCTGGGCCTCCACGACCTGAATCCCGAAGCGTTCAAGCGGGTGAAGCTCTCGCTCCCCGCGAACGAGGCACAGAACAACCTGCCCGACATTCTCGACGAGGCGCTGTGGCAGATGCCGTGCTGGCGGCGGCTGCAACTGCCCGACGGCGGTGTGCGCGGCGGCTACGGTTACGGCTGGGGCTGTCCGCACGGCCTGACGAGTTCCATGATCAAGAGCGCCGGCGTGTATGCGCCTGACCCCGAAACGACGTTGCGCTACGCCGCCGCCGCGGCGCGGGCGGCGCGAGTGCTGACGGCTTTTGACGAGAAACTCTCCGGCGAATATCGCGAATCCGCGCAGCGCGCCTGGACTTGGGCGGAGCTTCATTCCAAAGAAGACGACGCGATCTACCGGAAGACGCTGAGCTTCGCCAAAGGACTCGCGCGGGAATTGCGTCACTTCCGCGCGCAGGCCGCCGTGGAACTGCTCGCCGCCACGCGCGACCCGGCCTACGCCGCCGCCTTCAGGCAATCCTCGGAGCTCGCCGCCAAGCCGGCGCTCTACCTGGAGCAACTCGGCGCGGACTTCGCCTACGCGCGCCTGCCCGAAGCCCTCGGCGACGCGGGCCTCAAGCAGGAAGCCGTGAGGCGCATCGCCGGCTACGCCGATCACGCCATCGAGTTCAGCCGCAAGAACGCCTTCGACATCGTCACCGGCCATCGCAGCGACATGCCGATGATCTTCGTGAGCCGCTTCTTCAGCACGCCGGGCGCGGGCGGGATGGCGCTGATCTATGCCTGGGAGCTGACGAAGAAGCCCGCCTACCTGGCCGCCGCCGTGCAAGGCGCGAACTACTGCCTGGGCGCGAACCCCGACAACCTCTCCTATTGCACCGGCGTCGGCGACCGCGCGCAGCGCTTCAACTTCATCGTGGACGCGCTCGTGAGCGGGCAGCAGCCGGACCGGATCGTCGGGCACATTCCCTACGGCCAGGGCAACGAAGGCAACGCCATGAGCCGCGGCGCCAACGCCTGGGTGCAGCAGTGGCTGCTGAGCTTCGGCCCGACGAAGAAGATGGTCCCGAACTGGTTCGACTGGCCCGTGACCGAGCAATACATCGACTTCGCGATCTACCCGCTGCACAACGAGAATTGCTTCAACCAAACCACCGTGCCGGCGGCGTGCTATTGGTTCTGGCTGGCGACAAGGCCTTAGTAGTTGGGCGTCTCGCAGAGGGCTGGCTTCAGAGGGACACCAAAACGGACACCAAATTGCAGTGAAGGAGGAGGTTCGGACAGTGACGGAGTATGCGCGTCCGGTGGTGTGGGAGGACGGTGAGGTTCCAACCCTCACCCCCCATCCGATGGGCCGCGCGAGACTCTGCCGCGGATCAGCGCTGTCTCAGCCCGAACTGGCCGGGATAATTCTCGCGCAGGTATTGCCAGGTCTCGCGCAGGGACTCCCGCGAGGGCGTTCGCACGATGTCGCTGGGGCTCATTTGCTGGGCGGAAAGCAGCGCGGAGACCAGGCGCAGGTCCTCCACCGGCCGCAGGTCGGCGGTCAATTTCCAGACGCGCAGTTGCTGGGCGCTGTTGAGCGCGCAGAGAAGGCGGTCGTCGGCCGGGAATCCGACGCGGAGCGCGTTGTCGCCGTGGAACAGCGTGGGAGTGATGGGCTCCCCCGTTTCCACGCTCCACAGCCGGACGCCTCCATCCCGGGAGGCGGTGGCCACCCAGCGGCCGTCCCGCGAAAACGCGCCGTGGATCACCTGGTGTTTGTGCATCAACGGCGGCGCCTTTTGCCGTCCGCTGGCGCGGTCCCAGAGGATGGCCGCAAAATCCTCGCCGCACGTGAGCACGAGCTCGTCATCCTCGCTGAAGACGGCCAGGCGCAGCCCGTCGCGGTGGCTGAGCGGATGTCCGATGAGCGTGCCCGTGGCGCTGTCCCAGACCCGGGCGGCTTCAGCGTGGAACGAGTTGTCCCGGCACGTGGTCAGCAGGTAATGCCCCTTGTGGCTCCAGGCCACCGACCCCACCAGCATGCCATGGCCCACCTGGACGCCGGGGGAGATTCTGCCGTCCGTGATGGGGAAGACGATGGCGTTGGTGTCCTGGCCGATGGCCAGCCGGTGGCCCGTGGCATCGAAGGCGGCGCACGCGGCCCCCGGCGCCAGCGAAAGCAGGTTCCGCCCGCTCTTGAGATTGAACAAGTCGAACTGGTTGGTGGTGAACAGGGCCAGGTGGTCTCCCTGCGGGCTCAGCTCCAGGTTGGCAAGCGGCCACGGGGCTGCGATCCGGTTGGTCCAGAGCCGGGCCGCCCGGCAATCCCACACCGCCAGTTCGACCTGGTTGGTGTCGCCGGACGCTCCGGGGGTCAGCGCCAGCAGGACCCGGTTGGCGTCGGGGGTGACCAGGGCGCGAAGCACCCGCTGTCCATCCATCGGCGTTTGGCACATGCTCCGCAGGTTTGGGACATCCAGCAGGTGGACGGCGCCGTTGGTCTGTTGGACACAGTAGCGCCCATCGGCCGAGATCCCGGGCGTCTCCAGGCAGTAAGTGGTTTGGCGCGGCTCCAGGTTCCAGACGCGCACCGTGCCGTCGTGGGAGGCGGTGACGAGGTGTCGCCCCTGGGGACTCAGGAAGGCGCTCACGGGCTTGGCATCGTGCGGCAGCAGGTGCAGCAGTCGCCGCGACGGCACATCGAAGATGCGGACCGCGAAGTCCATGCAGGCCAGGGCCAGCGTCTCGCCTCCGGCCCCGAAGCAGGCGCTGAAGACCCCGTCATGATGCTCGAAGGGTGGCGGAAGCTGCCGCCCGGTCTCGGCATCCCAAAGGCGGGTCTTGCGGTCAAAGCACGTCGTGGCGATTAGCTTGTCGTTCGGGCTGAAGGCGGCGTGATAGACCCAGCTTCCATGCGGCCCCAGCGCATGTATTTTGCGGCCGGTCTCCGGCTCCCACACCAGCGCCTGCCAGTCCTCGCCCACGGTGACCAACCGCCGGGAATCGTGGCTGAAGACCAGGGAGATGACCGGAGCGGTGTGGGCGCGCAGGATCGGGACCGGCCCAGGCCGACCCGTTTCCGCCTCCCAGAGCAGAATCGGGCCTTCCGCCGCAGCCGCCGCCACCCACCTCCCGTCCGGACTCAACACCCCTTTGATGTCGCTGGTGGGGCAAAGGAACTGCCGCAGTTCCTGGCCGGTGGCCAGATCCCAAAGGATGACCCGGTTGGTCTTGTCGTCCGACGTCAGGATCCGGCCGACCGAGGCGCTGAACGAGGCAGTCTCGTTCGAGCCGCCCCGGCCGACCAGCGGGGAGATTGGCTGGCCGCTGACGAGATCCAGCACTGCCCAGCGGCCGTC
>JAKLEJ010000472.1 GCA_022711695.1 Verrucomicrobiota bacterium
TACAGCAAGAGGCTTATCTGGGTTCTATGTGACGCTAATACTGGAGCCGATCCAGGGAGCTTTCAAGTCAAACTTTGCATTTTCTCGGTCGCGGAGCGGCAATTCCTTGCCCCTCGCCGGGCGGGGCTGGCACAATGTCTGCCAGAAGTCTGGATCACGACCCGGATCGGGCGGCGAGATCCTCGAATCCGCGGCGGACATTGCCGGGGTCCAGGGCCGGGCGCCTGGTCGAGAAGGCCGCCGGTTGGCGGCACGGAAAGTCCGCGGGTTCGGGCTCTCCGGCCCGGGGCCGAAGAAAGTCTGCAACATGCATATTGGCGAAAGACAAGATCGCCCGTGTCGGCATCGGATGACGCCGCGCGGGAGTGCGCTCCAGCAAGGGATGGGAACGATTCTGCGGATATTGTTGCTGGGCGCCGCACTGTGCCAGATGAACGCCTGCGGCGCCCTTCCTCCGCCCCCCGCGCCGAAGATGACCTACCTGGACAATGGCGAGGTGCGCATCGGCATGGACCTGGCCCTGGGCGGAGCGGTGACGTTCCTCGAGAGCAAGGATCGTCCCGGCAACCTGATCAACAGCGCCGACCTGGGCCGCCAGATCCAGATGTCGCACTATTCCGGACCCTGGCCCTTTGAAGTCGGGGAGAAGAAGCCTCACAAGGCCTGGGCGGGCTTGGGCTGGAATCCGATCCAGACGGGCGACTGCTACATGAATCCCTCGAAGGTCATCGAGCACAAGAACGATGGCAAGGACCTTTACATCAAGTGCATCCCGATGCAGTGGCCGCTCGACAACGTGCCTGGAGACTGCGTGTTCGAGACCTGGACCACCTTGGAGGGGCCGGTCGTTCACATGCGCTACCGCTGCACGAACCAGCGCCAGGACACGACCCTATACCGCCCCTGCCCGCAGGAATTGCCGGCCGTCTATACGATCTCCAAGTTGTGGCGGCTGATGTCATACACTGGCGAACGCCCGTTCACCGGCGACGCCCTCGCTCATGTCACCAACGACTGGCGCAGGCCCTGGCCCTGGACCCGATTCACGGCCACGGAACGCTGGGCTGCGCTGGTGAACAACGACAACTGGGGCCTGGGCGTCTTCAAGGATGACGGCGGCGAGTTTCACGGGGGGATTCACGGCGATGCGCGCTCCGAAGATACCAAGCACTCCTCCACCGCCTACGTCGCCCCCATCCACATGGAAAACCTGGACCACAACATCGTCTATGAGCACCGCACCGAGTTCATGGTCGGCAAACTCGACGACATCCGGCGGCGGTTCAACCAGATGGCGACGAAGACTCCCCCGGTCTGGCGTTTTCTCCAGGACCGCCAGCACTGGACGCTGCGCCACGCCGCCGACCAGGGCTTTCCGCTGAACGGACAATGGCGCATCCGGTGCGGCGACAGAACGCCCCGCCTGGAAAGCGGCCTACAGGCCTGGCGCGCCGAGAGCGCCCCCTGGATGGAATTGGAACTGGCCTGGACCGGGCAGGCCGCTTCTGTGCGGGTGTTCTGGAGGCGTCTCGACGACGACAAGTTCGACACCCGGAAGAGCCTCATCCTGGAGTTGAAGCCGGACGGCAGACTCCGAAACTACGCGCTGGACCTTGGGGCGTGTCGAGATTACCGGGGGCTGATTACGGGCCTGGCGATCGAACCGCTCGCCCAGCCTCGCCCCGGAGACGAACTCGCCATCAAGTCGATTGCGCTGGGTCAGAAGAACGAGCAGCGCAACCCCGGCCGCCCGGCCGGAACCCTCAACCCCCAAACCCCATGAAGCCACGCGCTTTTCAGAAACGCCGGCCGGGCTGCCGCCTCAGCCTGGCGCTCTCCTTGCTCGCTTTGTTCGCTCCTGGGGCCAGCGCCGCAGTCCCGGGAGATTGGCCCAATTGGCGGGGACCCGCGGCTCAAGGCAGCATCGACACGGGCGCGTATCCCGTCAAATGGGATGCCAGCAACGTACTCTGGAAAGCGGCGCTGCCCGGCAAAGGCGGCTCGACCCCGATCGTCCTGGGCGGGCGCATCTGCCTGACCTGCCCAGCGGCGGGACAGGATGCGGTGCTGGCGTTCGATTTTGCGGGAAAGAAGCTCTGGCAAACGGCGCTCGGGAGCGAAAGCGCGCCCAAACACCGGACGCTCGGCTCCAGCGCCAACGCCTCGCCGGTCACCGACGGGAAGGGGATCTTCGTCTATTTCCGCAGCGGCGCCTTGGCGGCGTTGGACTTCGAGGGCCAGGTTCGCTGGAAGATCGACCTGGTGGAACGCTTCGGGCGCGATCAACTGTTCTGGGATCAGGGCTCGTCTCCCGTAGTCACGGACCGGCACGTGATCATGGTCCGGATGCACGGAGGCGAATCCTGGCTAGCAGCCTTCGACAAGGCCACCGGGGAACTGGCCTGGCGCCAGCCGCGCAACTTCAAGACGCCGGTCGAAAACGACAACGGGTACTCCACTCCCCTGCTCTTCCGGCACGAAGGCAAACCCGCCCTGCTCGTCTGGGGCGCGGACCACCTCACCGCCCATGATGCCGCCGATGGCAGCGTTCTTTGGACCTGCAACGGCTTCAACCCGGATGCCACCGGCTACTGGCCGGCCATTGCCACGCCCGTCATCGCGGGAGATCGCGTGATCGTCCCCGTCGGACGCGACGATCGCCCCAGGCAAGCGAGCGTTTACGCGGTCAAACTCGGAGGCCGGGGCGATGTCACCGCCACCCACCAGTTATGGAAACGCGAGGACACCGGGGTGTTTGTCGCCAGCCCGGCGGCGAGCCAGGGGCGGGTTTACCTGCTCCGCCACCGCGGCGCCGTGGTCTGTCTCGATCCGCTCACGGGCCGAACCCTCTGGAGCGACGCCTTCCCGGAAGACAAAGCCCCTTATTACTCATCGCCAGTGATCGCCAACGGGATCCTCTACGCCGCCCGCGAGGATGGAGTGGTTTTTGCCGCGCGGGTCGGGGAGAAGTTCGAGCTGCTGGGCAAAAACCCGATGGACGAGCGGATCGTGGCCTCGCCGGTTCCCGCGGGCGGCCGGTTGCTCCTCCGGGGCGACCGGCACTTGTTCTGCGTGGCGGGGAAATAGCGCCCCCGCGGAGCCGTGATTCTGGCTGTGGCAGCGAGCGCCGCCGACCGTTAATCGCCGAGGCAAGTGCCAACGGCGCGGGCCGTCTGGACCCAGGAATGATCGGGCGGCACGGATTTGCGCTGGCCGGCCACTTCCTGAATGGGGACCGGTTCCACGCCGTCGCCCCGCGCGGCCGTCATCACCCCAAAAATGCCCTGGTGGATAAGATCGGCGCAGGCCGTCCCCAGGCGCGTGGCCAGCAGGCG
>JAKLEJ010000473.1 GCA_022711695.1 Verrucomicrobiota bacterium
GATGGCGTAGTCAAGAAACTCCTGGCAGAGGCGCCGGACCACAAACTGCGCGACGCTTTCCTCGATGTCGCGCGTGAGCCTGGGGATGAAGGGCTCGCGCAGCAGGGCCAGCTTGGCGCGCCAGGTGAACAGCGGAGTGGAGAAGAACTTGAGGGGCGACGCGGGGAGGCAGATCGTGCGCTGGTAACGCACCAGGTAGCGGTTTTCGGCGGCCGGGCTCGAGTCGCGCCGCCGCGCCTCCAGGCCCACGTCGCGGATGAGGGACCGGATGATCGGCGAGGTGTCGAGGATCGAGTTGGGGCCGAACTCGGCCAGGAATCCGTCCCGGCGCACGCTGCGGATGACGCCGCCCACCTCCTGCGAAGCCTCGTAAACCACCACGGGCACGCCGGCCTGCTGCAGACGAAACGCCGCCGTCAAACCGGTGATTCCCGCCCCGACGACGGCCATCGGCCCTGTGAGCGCCCCGCCCCCGCTCCCCGAATTGCTCATATCGTCTTGGAGTAGCGCTTTTCCTTCTCCTGCGCCAGGTATGCGTCAAAACGCATCGCAATATTCCGAATCAGCAAATGGCCCACCTCCGTGACTTTCAGGCCGTTGGCTTCCCTGACCAGCAACCCGTCCGCTTCGAGGTCCGAAAGCGAATCGATCTCCCGCGCAAAATGCGCCGCAAAGTCGAGGTTTAGCGAGCGGGACATCGAAGCGTAATCCAGGCCCAGGTCGCACATCAGCCGCATGATGGTCCAGCGGCGGATGCGGTCCTCCGGAGTCATGACCAACCCCTTTTCGACCGGCGACCGGCCGGCGTCCAGCAGCGAATAATACCCCGGCAAATCCTTGTGGTTTTGCCAGAAAACGCCGTCCGCCTGCGAGATGGAGGACATGCCGAAGGCGTAGATGTCGGCCCCGCCGCGGGTGCTGTAACCCTGGAAATTGCGCTGGAGGGTCTTGTTGCGCTGCGCGACCGCCAGTTCGTCGGTCTCGAGCGCAAAGTGATCCATGCCGATGTAGGCGTAGCCGCAGGAGGTGAGCTTTTCGATGGCGGTCTTGAGGAGCTGCAGCTTGGTTTCCGGCGACGGCAGCACGTCGTCCTTGAAGATCTTCTGGTGCGGCTTGATCCAGGGCACATGGGCGTAGTTGAACACCGCGAAGCGGTCGGGCCGCATCTCGAGCACCTCGTCCAGGGTGCGGGCAAAGGACTCCGGGGTCTGCAGCGGCAGGCCGTAGATCAAGTCGATGTTCAGCGATTGAAAGCCGTCCTCGCGCAGCCAGGCGGCCATCTGCTCGGTCAATTCGCGCGGCTGAATCCGGTGCACGGCCTTCTGCACGTCCGGGTTGTAGTCCTGCACCCCGAGCGAGGCCCGCCTGAAGCCGGCCTCGCGCATGGCTTTGACGTGGTCCCGCACCATGCGGCGGGGGTCGATCTCGATGCTGGCCTCGACGTCCTCGGCCACCTGGAACCGCTGCCGGATCATCCGGCCCAGCCGCCGGATTTCGTCGGGCAGCAGGAAGGTGGGCGAGCCGCCGCCGAGGTGAATCTGAACCACCTTCCGGCGGGGGTTCAGCAACCGCCCCATGAAGTCCATTTCCTTCTCGAGATAATTGAGGTAGGCCTCGCTGTGATCCTGATCGCGGGTGATGACGGTGGTGCAGCCGCAATACCAGCAAAGCGAGTAGCAGAACGGCAGGTGGAAGTACAGCGAGAGGTCGCGCTCGGTCTCGTTGTTGGCCCGGATCGATTCCCGCAACGAGTCGAACGTCACCTGCTCGGTGAAGTGCGTGGCCGGCGGGTAGGACGTGTACCGCGGCCCCGGCACGCTGTATTTCTTCACCAGCCCCAGATCGACTTTCAGCACGCTCATGCGAAGCTCTTCACACTATTCACCAGGCTGGCGACATTTTCCAGTTTGGCCCCCGGCGGCACCCCATGCCCCAGGTTGAGAATATGGCCCCGCGACCCGCGCATGTCCTTGAGCAGACGCCGCGTCTCCGCCGCCACCAACTCCGGCGTGGTCAAGAGCAGGAACGGATCGAGGTTCCCCTGCACCCCGACATCTTCGGGCAGCCGCGCCCGCACTTCAGAGAGCCGGACGGTCCAATCCACGCCAACGATCTGCGCGCCGGTCTCGACCAGCTCGTTCCAGTTGCCATGGGTGCCCCGCGAGAACACGATCACGGGAACCTGGCCCTTTAAGAGCTTGACGATCTGGGCCATCCAACGACCCGAGCCCTCGACGAAGTGGTGATCCGGCAGAATGCCCCCCAGGCTGTCGAAGAGTTGCACCGCGTCCACGCCGGCGTCGATCTGCATCTGGAGGTATTCGGCCACCGTCACGGTCAGCTTCTCGAGCAGATGGTCGAACAGCGCGCGATCCTGATGGAACAAGCCCTTGGCCTTGGCGTATTCCCGGGCGCCCCCGCCCTCGATCATGAAGTTGGCGAGCGTCCAGGGCGCGCCGGCGAATCCGATCAAGGCCGTCCGCCCCCCCAAGGCCTCTTTCACCAACCGGAGGGCTTTGGGCACGTAGGCCAAACGCTCGCCGACCGCCGAGCCGTCCAGTTGGTCGATCTCGGCCGCTGTGCGCAGCGGTTCCATGATAATGCCGCCGCCTTCCTGGAACTCGTAGGGCTGGCCCAGGGCTTCGGGCACCACCAGGATGTCGCTGAAAATGATGGCGGCGTCGAAGTCGAATCGCCGGATGGGTTGCAGGGTCACCTCCGCCGCAAGCTCAGGCGTGCGAACGAGTTCCAGAAACGAGTGTTTCTCCTTGAGCGCCCGGTATTCCGGCAGCACCCGCCCCGCCTGCCGCATCAGCCACACGGGGGGACGATCCACGGCCTGACACCGGCAGGCGCTCAGGAATCGCTGCCGGTTATTCGAAGTCGAGGCGGTCTCCGGGCGGGCCGCCTCCGGGCTTTCACGGTTTAGCACAGCGCATACATTAGCCTCGATGGCGGCGTCTTGGCAATCCCGGCGTTGCCGCGTGAATCGGCGTCGAACGTGACTAGGGTGAGGCGGCGACAGGAATCTCCGAATACGCAGCCGGCTGGCGGCGCGGAGGATGCGCGGATTATGCCGCAGGGAAGTTGCTTTGCGCTGCGGTGGCGGAATGAGAGGGTTTCCTGATGCGGCATGCCGCGAAACCTCCGCGCTTGCTGGCCGGCCAAAAGGACGATAGGGTGCCGCCCATCGTCCATCGAGCCTGAACGCATGAAAACGAGTTTCTGCATGTTTGCGCCGGCGCTGGCCGCAGCCATCGCCGCCTGCCCGGCCGACGGGGCGGGCGCCGTGGAAGCGGCCGACGCCCCCGTGCGCGTCCTGATCTTCA
>JAKLEJ010000474.1 GCA_022711695.1 Verrucomicrobiota bacterium
CGGCATTGCTGCGTTCGGGCTGGAGCCCCAGCTCCAGGCCCTGGCTCAGGACCGCCTCGTCCTTGCCGCAGAGGCCGTCGCCGTTCGCATCCCGGAAGACCTGCTTCAGCAGGCGCGGCTCCTGGCGCGACAACACCACCCGGAGCGGCCCAGTGTCGATTTGGACCTCCTCATTTCGCTGGGCGATGGCGATGCCTTTTGGCGAGGGGAAGGCGGCCACGCCCTCTCCATACTCCAGGGTGAAGTCGCGCCGCCCGCGCGCGGGAACATCCGCGACAAAGTCGAGCAAGACCCACTTCACGCTGCCATCGCGCCAGGTGGCGGTGGCGGCAGCTTGCAAGGGCATGGGCTGTCCCCGCTCGTCCACCAGCCGCAAGCGCCGGTCCGATTTGAGCGCCCCCATCGGAAAGGGCACGCCGCTGGTGACGTGCTCGTTGGCGCGGGCCACCCCGGCCGGTTCCTCCAGAACCAGGGACACCGAGGAGGCCCCCATCAGGAGCGGAACCAGCGCAAGCCCAAGGCAGCACCCCAGGGGGAGGCTGGCCTGGCTCTGCCCGTGCCAGCGCGGCCGTGAACGTGGCGATCGGCGAGGGATCATGCTTCCGGGGGCGCGGACGGTGTGCGGCGGTTGCCGGGCAGCCTGGCCGCCAGGAGCCGGTAGAGCAGAGCGGCCGCCACGCCCCCCGCCAGCAGGCATCCGATCAGCGCCAGCCCCAGGCGGAACGAGCGGTCCACCAGGCGTTGGGCGTTGTCGGCGGCCTGGCGGCTCACCCGTTCGAGCTGCGGCGCGCTCTGGTTCACGGAAGCGACCAGCGCGTTCAGATCCCTGGCCATGGCGCCGATCTGGCCGGCGGTCTGGCCGTAGTCGAGGATGTTGAAGGGCGGCGAGTTGGTGTCCGGCGTGGCGGAGGTTGTCGGCTCGCCCACGCCGAAGCGCTTCATCAGGGCGTCGAAATTCGTGATGGCGATGGTCAGGGATCCGGACATTTTTTCCGCTGAACCCAGGGCGCGATCGACCTCGGCCGCCAACTCGCGCAATTTGCCCTCCTGGCGATCCAGCGCCTCCAGGACGGCCTTGCGTTCCGCGGCGATCTGGTCCGGCAGACGCGCGGCGGTCTGGCTGACGGACTCGGCCGCGCGGCTGACACGGTCCATGCTCTCGCCCAAGCGGGCGGCGTTGGTCAGGACCGTTCGCACTCCCGGTTGATCCGTCACCTGCTGGGCCAGCAGCTCGGCCTGCCACCGCACCAGCGAGGGCATCTGCTGCAAGGTGAACATGGCGCGTTCGGCAAAGAGGCGTGTCAGGGTGATCTCGTGCACGGCCGGATCGAGGCCGGCGGTGGGGTCCAGCCCCACCAGGCTGAACACGCTGTTGACGTCGCTTTGGCGGGGTTGCGAGGTCTTGATCATGGACGCGAGCTGCTGCGGGCGGGCGCCAAAGACGCTCTGGAGGCCTGGATTGCGCTGCTCCCACTGGACAATGGCCTCCCGGAGCTCAGCGACTTGAGCGGGCGCCAGGAAGTTCGCCGCCAGCGCCCAGGCATTCGTCTCCAGGGCGCGCCCGGCTTCGATCAAGGGCTCAAAGGCCGCTGCGTTGCTGCTCGCGCTCGCAGAACCCTCGACGGCGGCCCGGTTGAGCACGGCCAGCGAGACCAAGTCGAGCAAGTTGGCTTTGGGCTGGGGACCGCTGGCGAAACCGATGGCAGCGGTGGCGGCCGTCAGCTTCCACTGAAGCCCCTGAACGCGCGCCGCCTCCGTCTCCACCCGGCGCGCGTATTCCTCCGCGGCGTTGGCTGTCTGGGCGCAATAGTCCGCGGCGAACCGCTGCACCTGCATTTGCAGATCGACCGGGTCGGGCTGATGGGAGGCATTGCGTGGAACCACCGCGCTGACCATCTTTTCCGGGGCGCGGAGCAGCCTGCAGCCAGGGAGAAGCGAGAGGAGCGCCAGCGCCACCGCGCACCGCCAGGCGACGCCGCCTCCGCCAGGACGCTTGGGTTCCATCCTCATGCCGCTGCAGCAGGTCTGGCGCATGGGCCCAAGGTTAGAAACCCGAAGCCCGAATTGCAAGAGTCACGGGCGGTTGCCCTAGTTGGTCGTGAGGTTGGGGGGACGGCCGGCGCTCTGGGGCGGGGGCGGCCGGGACTTCGCGCCCGGGGGCAGGGGAGCGGACTTGGGCCGGGCGCCGGGCGGCAGCGGCGCGCGCGGCCCCAGTCGCGCCACCAGGTCGCGCCATAACTGGCGGTCGGCGGCGCTCATCGCCTGCCAGCGCTCGGCGTTGCTCAGAAACGCCTCCCGCTCCTGGGGACTGAGCGCCCTGAACTTGCCGAAGCCGCGCAGGCAGGCGTCGCGCTGCTCCCGAGGCAGACGCGCGAAGTTCTGGAGTGTCAGTTGCATCTGGCGGCGCTCCTTTTCCCCCATCCCGTCGAGGATGCGGCTTTTCTCCCTGGCGTTGAGTTCCAGAAAACGGTCGAACTGGGCGAGGATGCGCTCGCGGTCTTCTTCCGCGAGGGCGAGCCACCGCTGCTGGTCCTGCTCCATCTGGGCGCGCTGCGCGGGCAGGAGGTGGGTGGAGCCGGGGTCCGGCCGCGCGAAATCGGCGCCGGGCCGCAGGAAGATGCGAATGACATTCTGGTTTTCCAGGACCTTGCGCTGGAGGTCCTCGGGCAACAGATCCCATTCCTGGAGGCGCTCCTCGACCAACGCGCGGTCCGTTGGCGAGAGAGCGGCCAGGCTGGACGTCCGGTCGGCGGCCGGCTTCTTCATCAAAGGCAGCAGAAGCCAGCGCAACTGCAGCGTCTGCAGCCGCTCCTCGCGGCCGGAAGGCGGCAGCGCGTCGAACTCGCGCAGCTTGGCATCGAGGAAAGCGCGGGCCTGCTCAGAGCGGCCGGCCAGGGCCTGTTGGCGGGCCGCCGGGTTCATTTCCAGAATCTGCCGGAAGAGCTCGACCGGGGTGCGGGGCGCCGGGGGCATGATCCGGCTGAGATTGGTTTCGCGCAAGGGGGCCGCAGGCTGGGCGCGCAACGCGGCGGCAGGGCCCAGCAGCAGCAACGCGAGGATGATCAGGCGCGAAAGCATGCTCGGGGCGGCGTCATTGCAGAGCGGCCAGCAACTCTTCGTCGGAGAAGCCCTGCCCGCCGTTGGCGGCGACCGGCACATGGCTGAGCTGCTGGATGACGTCGAAATCCTCGAGGATTTCGGGCGCGGGAACGGCGCTGACCGCCGGGATTTGCGCCAGGTCCCGAACAAGGCGGGTGCGGCTGAGGTGGCGCTGGCCGGTTACGGCGATGACCGCCGCCACCAGCAGCACCGTGGCCCAGGCG
>JAKLEJ010000475.1 GCA_022711695.1 Verrucomicrobiota bacterium
CGGCTTCGAGCCGCTGGACATCCTGCAGGGGCTGCACCTGCTGCTGGAGCAGCTCGAGAGCGGACGCGCCGCGGTGGAAAACCAATATGCGCGGGCGGTGCGCCGCGAAGGCAACCTGCCGGCCCGACGGATTTTGAGCGAGGTTTTCCGGGTGATCCCCCGCAAATGGCGCGGTGTGGGGGAGATTCCGGCCAGCGGCTACGGCCTGGCCGAGGCCTACGCCGACTTCGACGCGGAGAAGCGGTTCGGAGTGGCCGACCATAGCGTCCAGGAGCCGGCCGACTGCATCAGCGGCCTGATCCTGCAGGGGGTCAAGAAGCCGCACGACTGCCCCGCGTTCGGATCGGTCTGCACCCCGGAGCATCCGCTGGGCGCGACCATGGTGTCGAACGAGGGCGCCTGCGCCGCCTACTACCGCTACCGCCGCCACGCCCCCGGCCGCGCTTGACGCTTATGCCAGCCGATTTCACTTTGAGCTGCCCGGTTCCCATCCAGGATTACCCGCAGGTGACCCTGGCTCACGGCGGAGGCGGGCGGCTGACCCAGCAGTTGATCGACCGCCTCTTTGGCGCGGCCTTTCGCAACCCTCTCCTCGATCAGAAGCACGACGGGGCGGTGATGGAGACGGACGGCCGCCGGCTGGCGTTCACCACGGATTCCTACGTGGTGCATCCCCTGTTCTTCCCCGGGGGCGATATCGGATCGCTGGCGGTCAACGGCACGGTGAACGACCTGGCGATGTGCGGCGCGCGGGCGCGCTGGCTGAGCTGCGGCTTCATCATCGAGGAGGGGCTTGCCATGGAAACCCTCTGGAAGGTGGTGCGGTCCATGCGGCAGGCGGCGGACGCCGCCGGCGCGCAGATCGTCACCGGCGACACCAAGGTGGTGGACAAGGGCCGGGGCGACGGCCTCTACGTGAACACCGCCGGGGTCGGGGTCGTGGAAAGCGCCCGCCCGATCGCGCCGGCGCAGGTGGTCCCGGGGGATGTGGTGCTCCTGAGCGGCGATGTGGGCCGCCATGGCATGGCCATCATGTCCGTGCGCGAAGGCCTGCAGTTCGAGAGTCCCATCCAGAGCGATTGCGCCCCCCTCGTCGAGCCGGTCATGGACCTGCTCCAGGCCGGCCTCGAGATCCACTGCCTGCGCGATCTCACCCGGGGCGGCCTGGCCTCCGCCCTCAACGAGATTGCCGCTGTCGCCGCCGTGCAGGTGGATATCGACGAAGCCGCGGTCCCGGTCGAGGAACCGGTTCGCGGGGCCTGCGAAATCCTGGGCTTCGATCCTCTCTACGTGGCCAACGAAGGCCGCTTCGCGGCCTTCGTCCCCGCCCGGGAAGCCGAGCGCGCGCTGCAAATCCTGCGAGGGCATTCGCAATGCCAGGCCGCCGCGACAATTGGCGTGGTGAAGAAGGCCGACGCCGGCCTGGTGACCTTGAAGAGCCGCATCGGCGCCAGCCGCATCCTGGACCTCCTCAGCGGCGAGCAACTGCCCCGCATCTGCTAGCCCCCCTTCAGCCCAGACCGCTGGACCTAATGAGAACCCGATCCGGTTCCGACAGAATGCCGATCCGCGCCGCCTTGGACATTCTTCCGCTCCTGGTCCTGAGCCTTCTCTGCGGCGCATGGGCCGCAGATGCCGCACTCGTCCGGGGTCCCTATCTCCAGCAGGGCACGACCAACAGCATGATCGTGCGCTGGCGCACCGCCGAACCCGCCGACAGTCGCGTCTGGCTCGGCCCGGCGCCTGACACGCTTTCCCAGACGGCCGCCGAACCCGCCCTGCTCACCGAGCACCTGGTGACTCTTTCGAACCTGGCCCCCGACACCCGGTATTACTACGCGGTGGGGTCCAGCCAGGGCCCGCTGGCCGGCGGGCCCGATTGCGCGTTCGTCACCGCGCCCATGCGGGCCAGACCCACCCGGATTTGGGTGCTGGGCGATCCCGGCACCGCGCTCGTCCACGAGCAGAACATGCCGGGCTACGAGGGCCTCGCCGCAGCCGTCAGGGACGCCTATTACGGCTACGCCCAGGGCCGCGACGCCGATGTCTGGCTCATGCTGGGCGATGACGCCTATCTTTCCGGGACCGACGAGCAGTTCCAGACAGAGCTGTTCGACATCTATCCCGCCACACTCAAGCGCACCCCGCTCTGGTCGTGCCTGGGCAATCACGATTACAACCCCGCCGCCGGCTTTCCCTACCTCCAGGTATTCTCCTTCCCGACCAACGGCGAGGCCGGGGGCGCACCCTCGGGCTCGGAATTGTACTACTCGTTCGACTACGGCAACATCCACTTCGTCTGCCTGGATTCGGAGGTGACCGACCGCTCCCTGACCGCCCCGATGCTCGAGTGGCTGGCGCGCGATCTGGCAGGCCACACCCGTGACTGGCTCATCGCCTTCTGGCACAGCCCGCCCTACAGCAAAGGCGGTCACGACTCCGACGGCTACGACCACAGCAACCAGATGACCGAGATGCGAAGCCGGGCGCTGCCGTTGCTCGAGGCGCATGGCTTGGACCTGATGCTGGCGGCGCACAGCCATAGCTACGAGCGGTCCTGCCTTCTCGACGGCCACTACGGCTATTCCGGCACTCTCGCGCCCGCGATGCTCAAGGACGGCGGCACGGGCCGGCCGGCCGAGACCGGCCCCTACCTGAAACCCAGCGTCGGTCCCGCCCCGCACGAAGGGGCCGTGTATGTCGTGCCGGGCAGTTCCGGATGGGTCACTCCCTACGGCTCGCTGAACCACCCGGCCATGCTGATGGGCAGGTTCGTGCTCGGCTCGCTCGTCATCGATGTGAACAGCAACCGGCTGGATGCCGTGTTTCTCCGCGAGACCGGAGCCATCGACGACCACTTCACCATCGTCAAGGGCGTTGGCCCCGAGCCGCTGCGCCTCTGCACGTTCGAAATCGGCAATGGCCGGACGATCGCGCGCTGGAAATCCCTCGCCGGGCGGAGCTACCAGGTCAGGCACAGCCCCACCTTGGAATCCCCCGTGTGGCTGCCCGTCAGCGGCAACATCCTGGCGAGCGGCGCCACCACGTCCTGGACCAACGCCGCTCCCAGCGGTCCGAACGCCGGTTTCTACCGGGTGATCGAAGTGGAGAACTGAGCTCCGCCCCCGCCGGTGCGCTGATTCGTCCAGCCAGCGGGATCAGCGGACGCCTGGGATTCTCCCTGTCCTCGCGCCCCTGGGCGCCAGAGGCCGGGGTTGCTGCCGAGCCTGTCCCCCTCCATTGCCTCCTCGTTTTGTGCGTCTCGGGGGGCGGCTTGCCGGACGGGGAGACCTCTTCACCACCGTCATCC
>JAKLEJ010000476.1 GCA_022711695.1 Verrucomicrobiota bacterium
CGCAGGCGGATGTTGGCGAAGGTGCCGCGGGTCATCACGCGGTCGTTGCCGCGGCGCGAGCCGTAGCTGTTGAAGTCGTCGAACTCGACATGATGCTCGGTGAGATAGCGCCCGGCGGGGGAGAGCTTCTTGATGGCCCCGGCGGGGGAGATGTGATCCGTGGTGACGCTGTCGCCGAAGATGGCCAGGGCGCGCGCGCCTTTGATCTCGGCGATGGCGCTGGGCCGCTTGGAGAAGCCCAGGAAGAACGGGGGTTCCTGGATGTAGGTGCTGGTGGGATCCCAGGCGTACACCTGGCCGGAGGCGGAGGAAATCTCGTTCCACTTCGGGTTCTGCGCGGCGAAGTCGCGGTAGAGCTCGCGGAAGACCTCGGGCTTGACGGTGGCGGCGAGAAGCTCGCGCACCTCGTCGAGCGAGGGCCAGACGTCTTTCAAAAACACAGGCTGCCCGTCCTTGCCCCGGCCCAGGGGCTCTTTGTCCAGATCGATATCCACGCGGCCGGCCAGGGCGAACGCCACCACCAGCGGCGGAGACATCAGGAAATTCGCCTTGATGCTCTGGTGGACGCGCGCCTCGAAATTGCGGTTGCCCGAGAGGACGGAAGCGGCGACGAGGTCGTTCTGCACCACCGCCTCCTCGAGATGAGCCTCGATGGGCCCCGAGTTGCCGATGCAGGTGGCGCAGCCGTAGCCGACCAGGTTGAAGCCCAGTTTGTCGAGGTAGGGCTGCAGGCCGGTGCGCTGCAAGTAGTCCGTGACCACCCGCGAGCCGGGGGCCAGCGAGGTCTTGACCACCGGGCTGACGCGCAGGCCGCGCTCGACAGCCTTGCGGGCCAGCAGGCCGGCGGCGAGCATGACGGTGGGGTTGGAGGTGTTGGTGCAGCTCGTGATCGAGGCGATCAGCACCGAGCCGTGACGCAGCTCGGCCTTGAGGTCCGAGGCGCTCACGGTGATATGATCGGGCGCCGGGTGCTGGTCGCGCATCTCGCTCTCGCTGGGCTCGACCACGGGCTTGCGGGTGCCGCAGGTCCACTCGAAGTGATAGGTGGTGTTCTTGTAGCCGCGCACCGGGACGGAGCGGGAGAGCTCCTGCTCGGACTTGCCGTAGCCGCCCTCGGCCAGGGGTTTGGCCAGCAGTTCGGCAAAGCGGCCTTTCAGCTCGGGCAGGACGATCCGGTCCTGGGGGCGTTTTGGACCGGCGACGCTCGGGGCCACCGCCGACAAATCCAGCTCCAATTCCACCGAGTATTCGATGTCACCCTTGCCGGGCATGCCGAAGAGCCCCTGCGCCCGGTAGTAGTTCTCGTAGGTCCGGCAGTGCTCCTCGCTGCGCCCCGTGGCCTTGAGGAAACTCACGCACTCGGCGTCGATGGGGAAGAAGCCCATCGTGGCCCCGTATTCCGGGGCCATGTTGGCAATGGTGGCGCGGTCCACCAGCGGCAACGCCGCCGCCCCGGGACCGAAGAACTCGACGAACTTGCCAACCACCTTGGCCTTGCGCAGCATCTGGGTGACCGCCAGCGCCGCATCCGTGGCGGTGACGCCCTCGCGCAAGGCCCCGGTGACATGCACGCCCACCACGTCCGGCGTCAGAAAATAGACGGGCTGCCCGAGCATGCCGGCTTCGGCCTCGATGCCGCCCACGCCCCAGCCCACGATGCCCAGGCCGTTGATCATGGTGGTGTGGGAATCGGTGCCCACGAGCGTGTCCGGGTAATACACGCCGTTGGCGGCGAGCACGCCCTTGGCCAGGTACTCGAGGTTCACCTGGTGAATGATGCCAATGCCCGGAGGCACCACCTTGAAGGTGTCGAAGGCTTGCATGCCCCACTTGAGGAACTGGTAGCGCTCCCGGTTGCGCATGAACTCCATCTCGAGGTTGTCCCGGAAGGCGTGTTCGTTGCCGGCAAAATCCACCTGCACGGAGTGGTCCACCACCAGGTCCACCGGCACCAGGGGCTCCACGCTCTTGGGGTCGCGGCCCAGGCGCGCCACCGCCGAGCGCATCGCCGCCAGGTCCACCAGCAGCGGCACCCCCGTGAAATCCTGCAACACGATCCGCGCCACCACGAACGGGATCTCGGCCTTTCGCTCCCCGCGCGGCTGCCACTGGGCCAGTTCCCGCACGTTCTGTTCCGTCACCTTCTGTCCGTCGCAATTCCGCAGCACCGATTCCAGGACCAGCCGGATCGAAACCGGCAGTCTCGAGAGGGTCCCCAGGCCGGCCTTCTCCAGTGCGGGCAGGGAGAAGAACCGGCCTTTTTGGCCATTGCCAAGATCGAATTCCTGAAGCGCGTCTGACAGAGGGTTCGAGTTGCTCATATTTTACATTAAATCAGCCCGTCGGCGATGCCTGAAAATGGGTCCTGGCAGGGCCAAAGTCAAGCGCCGCCCTAGGCCGGGAAGCCGCGCGCAGGGCTGCGTGGAAACGGCACGCCTCACAAAGCGGCGCAGAACCGCCGCAGTCCAAGACCTGGCGGACCTCACCGGCCCAGCCAACGGCCAGCGCGCACACTTGGTAGGACGAGGCTCCTGCGGAGCCCCCCAGTCACCAGTCACAAGTCACCCTCTCTGGCGGGGCGACGCTCCCGCGGAGCCGTCCGGGTGGCACGGACCATTGCGGCTCGGCAGGAGCCTCGCCCCACCACGGGCCACCCTGCCGCACCAATGAAAAACGCCCGCCTCTGAGGGCGGGCGTTGCGGTTCCAAGCTTCAGCGGAGGGGCTTATTTCTCCCGCTTGGCTTCCCAATCGCGCGAGCGCGTATTGCCGTCGCGCTCGGTCTCGATCTTGCCCTTGATGGCGTCGGCGGTGACTTTGCCCGAGTACTTCGAGGTCATCTTGTTGCCGTTGAACTCGCGGGTCACGGAGAAGGAGATTTCGTCGCCCTTGACCTTGCCTTCGGAAATGGCCGTGTCAGTGGCCTTGCCTTCGCGGCCCGGGCTGGACATCGTCCCGGTGAGTTTGTCGCCTTCCACCTTGAGTTTGAGGGTCATCTTGCGCCCCTCGCCCTGCCCGCCACGCGCCTGCATGGTCCAGGACCAGGTGCCCGAGGCATCGGCCGCCTGAGCTTGAGGAGCAAGACCAACGGCCAGCACGGCGCAGGTTGCGACCGCCAGGAGAGACGCCAACATGGTTTTCTTAAGTTGCATAGGCTGTATGTATTAGGTTTTTTCGCCGCCCAAAGACAAACCGTCCTATGGTCGGTCCCGGACGACTGATCGAGGGATTAGACTGCCGCCGGGGCGGGGAGGTTACACCCCGCGTGGATCTGCGCCTGACGTCACTGGGGCAAAGCGGCG
>JAKLEJ010000477.1 GCA_022711695.1 Verrucomicrobiota bacterium
GGTCTTGAGGTAGTGCTCGATCAACCACAGGTAGGCGTCGCACTTGGCGCTGCCGGAGCTTTCAATCTGCGTGCCGGGCACGCGTCCCTGGCCGGTGAAGAGGGGCGCGCCGTCGTCGCGGACCAGGCGCACCCGCACCGGCAGGCCGCGCGGGGTCCCGGCCAGGCGCCGGTAGAGCGAGCCTTCGGCGGGATCGAAGCGCAACGGCAGCAGATCGTCGCACCCCGCAATAGTCGAAGCGAGGTTGGACGTCGAAGGGGTGTTCTCGTCCCAAACCACCGCGCCGCGAACGAATTCCCGGAAGCGGTCCAGGAGGTCCTCCCATCGCTGGATGCGAATGACTTCCCGGCCCTGGAGCCAGGCCCCGGGCCGTGTCATCTCGCCCCACCAAAAATCGTCCGGCTGCTTGAGGCAGCGCAGGAAGAGCCGGGGCGCGGTGCGGTTCGCCAATCCCTGCAAGGCCACCAGCAGGTGAGTCTCGTCCCAGAAGCGCCGGCGCTGCGCCGGGTCCTCGAGATTCAGCGCGAAGAGCGGGGTCAGGTCATAGAACACCACGGGCTCGGCGGCCGACTGGGCCGCGGAGGCGGGGGCGCCGGGTTGGGCCGCGGGCGCCAGGCAGGAAACGAGGAGCAGCAAGGCGAGGCAACAAAGCGGTTTCATGAGTCGGGGGTGTTCCGGGAACGACCGAGCGCCAACTCCACCATGTCCCAGGCGGAGCGGTTGCGCAGCCAGAGGCAGAGTCCCAGATAGACGAGACTGGCGCTTAAGGCCGGAACGAAGACCGCGCCCAACTTGAGCGCCAGCCCTCCGTGTCCAAGGCGCGCCTCCCACCAGGCGAGCAGGCCCCAGGCGGTCAGCCCGGCCGCCATGCCCGCGCCCAACAGCCCGGGCAACTGCCGCCAGAGCAGGGCGAACTCGAGTTTGGGCATTCGCCGGCGGAAGGCGTAGAGCAGCAGGCCGGCATTGACGCACGCGCTGAGGGTGTTGGCCAGGCCCAGGCCGCGATGGCGCAAGGGCAGGATCAACAGCCCCGTGAAGAGGAGGTTCAGGCCCAGACACAGCAGGCTGATCTTCATCGGCGTCCGGGTGTCGCCCAGGGCGAAATAGGCGCGGGCGAGAATGTTGACCATGGAGAAGGCGATCAAGCCCGGGGCCAGAAACGCCAGGGCCTGGGAGGCGCGCAAGGTGGCGTCGGCCTCGAATCGGCCGCGCTCGAAGAGCAGCCGGACGATCGGCTCGGCCAGCAGCGCCAGCAGGACCGAGGCGAGCAAGTTCACGAAGAGGAGGTAGGCCGCGCCCTGCTTGAGGGTGTCGCGAAACTTCGGAAAGTCCTTGTCGGCCGCCAGGGCCGCCAGGGTGGGCAGAAGGTAGGTGGCCAGGGAAATGCCGAAGACACCCTGGGGCAGTTCCATGAGGCGCACGGCGTAGTTGAACGGGGCCACCAGGGGAGAGGCGGGGCTGTCCAGCCAGAACGCCAGCCCCTGGGTCAGCAGCAGGTTCACCTGGTAGGCGGCCACCCCCAGGATGCCGGGGGCCATGCGGAGCGCGACCTGCCGCACCGTGGGATCGCGCCAGGGCGAAACCCATCGGAACCGAAACCCTTCGCGACGGAGAAGGGGCCACTGGAAGCCCGCCTGGACCAGACCGGCCACGAGCACGCCGACGGCCAGGCCGAACACCTGTTCGGGCAGGGTGAGCCCCAGGCGCGGGGCCAGGAACAGCACGGCCGCGATCATGACTACGTTCAGCATGGCCGCTCCCAGGGCGGGCACAAAGAAATGGTTGCGGGCATTGAGAATGCCCATGAAGAGCGCGGCCACACAGACCAGAAGCAGATAGGGGAACATCGCCCGGAGCAGCCGCAGCATCAGGAGGGTCTGGGGATGGCGGCTGAAATCGCCGAGGACCAGCACCAGGGTCACGAGGGCGATGCCCGCGAGGGTGAGGACGCCGGCCAGGACCAGCAAGCCGCACAGGACGGCATTGCAGGCCCGCCACATGGCCGATTCGCCTCCGCTCTTCTCTTCCTCCTTGAGCAGAGGGATGAAAGACGCCACCAGGACGCCTTCGCCGAGCAGGCGGCGGAACAGGTTGGGCCCCATGAACGCCACCGTGAAAGCCCCGGCCACCCAACCGTCGCCCATGAAGCGCGCATAGACCATCTCCCGCGCCATGCCCAGGATGCGGCTGGTCATCGTCGCGGCGGCAAGCGCCCCCGAGGATTTCAACATTCTCGACATCAGTCCCTGACTCGGCGCGGCCGCCGGGCCCGGGACTCCAGGCGGGATGGCGCCCGAAGCCCAAGGCGAGGCCGGTCGCGCCGTCTATTACCGTGAAGGTCGCGGGGACGCAAACCTGGAAAGCTTGTATTTGACCGTGCGGAAGGCAATGCCTACACTCCGGCGCACTTATGAAAGTAATGATTTGCGACCCCGTGTCGCCCAAGGGGATCGCCCTTCTGCAGAAGCAAGCGGGGTTCGAGGTGGTGGTGTTGGACAAGCGCCTGCCGGAGGCGGAACTGATTCCGCTGGTGTCGGACGTGGAGGCGATGGTGGTGCGGTCGGAGACCAAGATCACCCGCAAGGTGATGGAGGCGGCCCCGCGGCTGCGGGCCGTGGGACGCGCCGGCGTCGGGGTGGACAATGTCGATGTGGAGGCGGCCACCGAGCGCGGGGTGGTGGTGATGAACACGCCCGGGGGAAACACCATCTCGACGGCCGAACTCAGCTTCTCGATGCTGATGGCCCTGGCGCGCAAGATCCCCCAGGCGCACGCCTCGATGAAGGCGGGCGAATGGAACCGCAAGGCGTTTTCCGGCGCCGAGCTTTACCGCAAGACCCTCGGCATTCTGGGCATGGGCCGCATCGGCACGGAAGTGGCCAAGCGAGCCGTGGCCTTCGGCATGAAGGTGCTGGCGTTCGACCCCTACATCTCGACGGCGCGCGCCAAGGCCCTGCAGGTGGACCTGGCCGAGCTGGACGACATCTTCCGGAACGCGGATTTCATCACCGTGCACATGCCGCTCAACGACGAAACCCGCGGCATGGTTAACGCGGCGGCGTTCGAGAAGATGAAGAAGGGCGTCAAGGTGGTCAACTGCGCCCGGGGCGGGATCATCCACGAAGCCGACCTGGTGGCGGCCATCCAAAGCGGCAAGGTGGCCGGGGCGGCGCTGGACGTGTACGAGACCGAGCCGTTGCCGAAGGATTCGCCTTTGCGGGGAGCGGCGCAGATTGTGATGACGCCCCACCTGGGAGCGAGCACGGAGGAGGCGCAGGAGAACGTGGGCATCGAGATC
>JAKLEJ010000478.1 GCA_022711695.1 Verrucomicrobiota bacterium
GTCAACGACAGCGCGCAGCCGTGGTCCGGCGAACTTGGGATGCCCACGCCGGAAGCGGGGGAACGATGGGACCCCGCTACCGGGCAAATGTCCACACTCACGGCGGGCGGCAAGGTCGGGCTAAGCCTGGCGCCTTATGGAGCTGCGCTGCTGCGCTACAAGTCAACCTCTGCGCCGGCGCGGCGTCGAGTCACGGGAGGTCCCCTGCCTGGCTTGGCGCTCCGCCCAACCCCGGCTGTTCGGCCCACCGTGTCCCATGGGCAATATGTGCAAGGGGAGCTCAAGGCCCACGAGGCGGTCTCGAACGCCGATGCCCCGCTCTGGAAAGCAACCGGCCGCCTGACCAAAAGCCAGGTGGACACCTTTCTCTTTGCGCGGTTCCATTACGAGGGCGCCTTGGACCTGAGCGCGGCCGATTGTCTGGCCGTTGAAACCTGGACGCCAGAAGGGCAGAAGACTCCCAGCCAACTGCTGATCATCCTGCACGAAGCCGGCGGCGGCGATTTTCTGGTCGAAACGGGACGTTCGCTGGCGGCCCCGGGACGCGAACGATCCTACCTCCCCTGGAGCCGATTCCACCTGGCCGGATGGTCGAAGGACGCCGATGGCGTGCTGGATCTCAAGCGAGTCAGCGACATCAGCGTCGGCTGGGGGGGATACCTGGGCGCCGAGGGCGAACAAGTCAGTTTCAGCGTGGCGCCGCCGCAGGCGGGAGCGGTGGGCTCAGGCTCGGGCAGTTCCTCTTTATGAGGATTATGAAACGAACGACTCTTGCGGCCATGAAGAACCCTTCTGCAATCGCACGGGCGCTGGGCGCTCTCGTTCTGTGGATCGGCGCCACGGGCCTGTGCGCGCAGGCCCCCGGCGCCACGGCCGCTACGAACCAGTTCGACGAGAAAACGATCCAGCAGTGGACGCTTAAGGGACCGCTCGGCCAGGCCCCCAGGCGCGTCACGGACACCCTCCCGCTTGCGGACCAGGAGAACCGCGGGGGTTGGGCAAGGTTCGAGCCGATGTGGGACGAGTTCCAGGCCGCGACGCTCGACACGAACAAGTGGAACGTGGGCATGTCCTGGTGGCGCGGCCGGCAGCCGGCGTGGTTCAATCCGACAAACGTGACGGTGCGGAGCGGCCAACTGCATCTGACCATGCGCAAGGAAGCTGTGCCGGCGGAACTGCTGAAGCACGGCTACCGCGATTACACTTCGGCGGCGCTGCACACGCGGGCGCGATCTGGCTACGGCTACTACGAGGTGAAAGCCCGGCCGATGAACTCCGGCGGCTCCAGTTCGTTCTGGTTCCAGCAGGAGGACCGGAAGGCCAGCCCGGGCTGGGCCACCGAGATCGATGTCTTCGAACTCTGCGGCAAGAGCGCCAAACACGACCGCCGTTACTACATGACCCTGCACGTCACCCAGACGCCCCAGGAAAAGCGCCATTGGCAGGCGGGCAGCCACTGGGAGGCCCCGTGGCGTTTCGCCGAGGACTTCCACGTGTTCGGCTTCGAGTGGGGTCGCGAGGAGCTGCGCTGGCATGTGGACGGCGTGCTGGTCCGCACCGTCAAGAACACCCACTGGCATCAGCCGCTCTTCCTCATCTTCGACAGCGAAACCATGCCGGAATGGTTCGGCATGCCCGACGACGCCGACCTGCCTTCGACCTTCAGCGTCGAATACGTCCGCGCGTGGACGGCTCAAAGGCGCTAGCGCCACTCCAGCCGCCCATCCCAGGCATTTCCGAAGGGCCAGTCCCGTTTGGCTGCGCAGCTCGTGTCCCGCGAGCGTGGAACGAGGCGCGAGCCTCCCAGCCGTGGCCAGGGAACTTCGACATCCTCAGGCAGCCGCCGCCGGACGCGCCATCTGCTCTCCGGCGGCGCCGGGCATTTGACTTTTCCATATTCACCATTAGTAGTTTGCTCCTGTCGGTTACTGTAGTCCATGCCGTCCCGCAGAACATGGCGTTGGGGCAGCCGGGATCCTGGCATTTGAGGCGTCCGAGACAAAGGCATTCATGACACAACACATTGGTCGAGTTCTCGCAGCGCTGGCGGTCCTCGCCAGCGCCCCCACTCCCGTTTCCGCACAAGGCACCGCCTTCGCCTACCAGGGGCGGCTGAATGAAGGCGGCAGCCCCGCCACCGGCCTCTACGATTTGCGCTTCGGCCTCTATAACGTCCCCGAAGGCGGGGCCGCGCTGGGCGGGCTGCTGACGAATACGGCCACGCCCGTGAACAACGGGTTGTTCGGCGTGATCCTGGACTTTGGCAACCAGTTCTCCGGCGCGGCGCGCTGGCTGGAAATCGGCGTGCGCACCAACGGAGGCGGCCCCTTTGCCCTGCTGACCCCGCGCCAATCGATCTCGTCTGCGCCGCACGCGGTGCGAGCGATCGAGGCGGCCGGAGTGCCGGCCGGAACCGTCACGAGCGCGATGCTGGCTGACGGCGCGGTGACCCGGGGCAAGATTGCGGCGGGGGCGGTCAGTCAACTGGGGGCGAGCGATGGCTCGCCGGCCGCCGCCCTGCAGGTGAATGCGGACGGACTGATCGGGCTCGGGGTCGCGTCGCCGGCAGCGGGCCTGGATATCGCCGCCAGTAAGGAAGCGTTCAGCCTCGAGGCGCTTTCAACGCGGAGGGATGAGTTGGGAGGGTATATGACCCTGCAGGGAGCTTGGGATGTCGTTGCTCAAGGAAATCTGGTGGCGGTGGCCGCGGCCGGCGAAAGCGGCATCACCCTTCTGGACATCTCCAATCCCTCCGCGCCGGCCCTGCGTTCCCAGTTCCGCGACGGCGATGGCGCTTTCACGAACCTCGCCGGAATCTACCGGTTGGCCATGAAGCCCAACTTGCTGCTGGCGGCAGCCTCCGGCGACAGCGCCGTGACCTTCATTGGCATCGCCGATCCAGCCAATCCGGTCAAACTGGCCGAGTTGCGCGATGGCGTGGGTGGCTTCGATGGATTGGCCAACGTCTCCGTGGCCGCCGTTTCGGGCAACCTGGCGGCCCTGGGCAGCGCCGCGGAGGGCGCAGTGACGCTGGTGGACATCTCCAACCCCTCCCTTCCGGCGAAGCGGGCGGAAATCAGGAATGGCGTGGGCGGATTCAATCGCCTTTCCGCCATCGAAAGCCTGGCGGTGGAGGGCAATCTGCTGGCCATCGGCTCCAGCTCGCCCGATCGCACGATCACCCTGGTGGATGTGAGCAATCCCACCAGCCCGCTGAAACGCGCCGAGCTGGTTGGCGGCGCTCCCGGTTACGAAGCGCTGGGCCGACTGACGGGGCTGGCCATGTCCGGCGGCCTT
>JAKLEJ010000479.1 GCA_022711695.1 Verrucomicrobiota bacterium
GACCGCCTCGTTCAAAAGCAAGCTGACGGTGACATTGGTCGCGTTGGTGGCCTGGACGGGGGAAAGCGGGGCGGTGACAATGGCCCCCGAAGGCGGCTGCACATCCACGACCAGTGCGGGACCGGTTGGCGCGCCGTTGAAGGTGTTGCCGGACAGATCCTGGCCCGAGACGGCGACCTGTATCGGCCCCGAAGGCAGAGTGGCGTTGACGTTCAGTGTTCCTTCATAGGTGTTGAAGGCGGTGTTGCTGACCAGCAAGGACAGCGGGGAAGCGCCCGGGGGCCGGAGAGTCAGGCCTGGCACGGCGGCCAGCGGCTCGGAGGCGGTAAGGGTGATCCGCAAGGGCCCCAGGCCGACTGGCGAAGCCCTGTCGAAGCCAATGGAAAAGGCGGGCGGAACCGGGTCGTGAGTGAAGGGAACCAGGTTGGAAAGCGGGCTGGCATTGCCGGCGTTATCCAATCCCACCACGCCAAACTGGTAACTGCCAGCTGGCAGGCTGTAGAGGCGGTAGGTGGTGGCGTTGAGCAGCGGACTCTGGCCCGAGGCTTGGGCGGGAACGGTGAAGGCGTTCGTGTGCCAATGGACGCGGAAGAGCACCGCGCGCTCGCCATTGGTCGGGTAATGCCACGTCAAGGTCAGGCCGCTGCCGGGGGAATACACCGGCGGGTCCAGGGTGAGCGCCGCAGGAGGCCCGGAATCGCGAACCACGTTGCGGACAGGCGAGCTGGCGCTGCCCAAAACGTCTGCCGCGGTGGCGGCGAAGACATTGTCCCCTTCGTTCAGCGGCAGGTTAGCGCACTGCCAGGCGCCGACGGCGTCGGCATTCGTGCTGGCCGCCAGCGCCCCGTTTTGGGTCAGGCGGATGGCGATGAAAGGCTCGGCGGTTCCGCTGACGGCGATCTGGTTCGTGTTGACGATCAGGTCGGAAGCCGGAGACAAAATCACCGGGGCCGGAGGCGGCGTCAGCGTGAAGGTGACGTTGTGCTCGCGGGTGGCGAAGTTGCCGCTGGTGTCGCGGGCGAGCAGTTTGACCCGGTGGACGCCGTCGTTGTAGGAGCGCATGTCGAAGCGATGCGAGAAACTGCCGCCGGCGTTCGTGGCCACCGGCAGGTTATCGATGTAGAACTCGATGGCGGCCATGCCGACGGGCGCGCTGGCGGTGCCCGAGACGGTGAGCGGCCGGCTGATGACCTGGCCTTCCGTCAGGCTGAACGATTGGATGGTCGGCCCCTCGGTGATGTAGGTCACAGCCATGACCACCGGCGCGCTGGTGTTGCCGGTGAGGCTGCGGAATTGGGCGAAGACGTTCTTGAGGCCGCCGCCCTCGCCAAGCTGGAAGGTGGTGTAGGCGGCAAACGGCTGGTAGAACACGCCGGCGAAGGTCGAATCCTCGCTCAAGCGCATGGCCTCGGCGGTCCTGCAGGCCAGCTTGAAGTTGACATTGCGTGTGCTGAACTGGGTCAGGGCATTGGACGTGCCGATGGCGGGGGTTAGCAGCGGCTCGCCCGTCAGCGGCGTTGTCCGCGTGACGTTGCCCCGCACCGAGGCGTCGATGTCCGCCTGGATGGCGCTGCCCCACCAGTTCTGCGTGGCGACGAGGGCCGCCGGCCCGAAGGCCACCGCATTGGTGCCGTTGTTCTTCAAGACCGATCCCCGCACGGTGAGAGCGCCGCCCTCCTGCCGGACGCCCACATCGTTGTACGCCAGCAAAGCATCCGTTGTGTTGAGCGAAGAGGCGCCCAGCAAGTTCAGGCCGCTGCCGGCGTTGTAGAGCGCGGTGAACGCGTCAACCGTGGGAGCGCAGTTGCTGAGGGTGAGGCCCAGCCCGTAGTTGACGAACACGTGGCGCAGCAGCGACGAGCCCGCTCCGGCCCCCAGGGTGACTCCCAGCCAGTCTCCCGGGGCGGGGGTCTGGCCGACCTGATCGCGCTGGGACGTCAGCACGATCGGGTTCAGGGCCGAGCCGTTGGCCTGGAGGCGGCCCTGCTGGATGGCAAGGCCGGCGCCGGGCGCGAAGCGAAGCGTGGTTCCCGGCTGCAGAGTGAGCACGGCGTTGGAGACCACGGTCATCGTCTGGAAGATGTCCAGCGCCTGACCGGCGCCGCCAATGGCCAGGTTGGCCGCGATTTCGCCCGCGTAGGGATCGGACCACCTCTTCGTGGAAACCGCCGGATTGTAGCCGTTGGTGGCGTTGTAGCCCACCACCGCGAAATAGTAACTTCGCGTCCGGTCGAGCGCATCCACCTGCACCGAGCGCGCCGAACTCGAGAGGGTCTGACGCGGCGTCAGCCCGGCCACGGAGGTGAAGTTGCTCGTCTCGTAGTAAAGCCGGAAACCGGCAAAGCCGAGCAGGCCGGCGGTGCTGTAGCCGCTCCAGGAAACCAGGGCGGAAGAGGGGCCTGGCGCGGTAATGCTGACCGCGGCGGGCGGCGGAATGACACTGGCCAGGACAAACGGAAGGGGCGCAACGGTCGGAGCGCTGTTGCCGGCGGCGTCCACCGCCGCCACGGCCGCGTAGTAGGGCCGGTCCAGGACCAGCCCGTGGTAGGTGTAACTCCGGGTTGCGCCGCCCAGCGAGGAGACCACGCTCAGGCCCGTGACGGACGTGAACGGATTGGTGGAGAGGTAGGCCCGGAAACTGCCCAAGTCGGCGGGAGCGGCGTACCCGGTCCAACTCACGGTCGCATAGGTGTCGTTCGAGCCGGTGAGGCTGATCGCCGGATGCGTCGGCGGCGTCACATCGATGGTCAGGGCCAGGATGTTCGTGGGCGCCAGGAGGAGCCCTTGGGGGTCGCGGGCGCCCAGAACCCTGACCAGGGCCAGCCCGTCCATGCCGTTGCTGAAGGTGATGAAGGGGGTTCGGTAAGTGTCGTTGCTGGCGCTGGTGGCAAACCACACGCCGCCCGCGGGCACGCGCGGTTGGACAGGCGCGGACTGGTTGGTGATGAGCACAAGCGGCTCGGTCGTGGCGTCCATGCTGCGGTCGAAACGCAGGGTCAGCAGGTAGTTGGTGCAAGCGGGCACGGGGTTGGTCACGATCGTCCAACCGCCCTGGACCGCGTTGGTGAAGCCGGGGGTGATCTGCGTAATGACCGGCAGGATGCTGAACACGTCGTAATAGGCCACGTAGTTCATGTTGGTGGGATCCTGCGTGGCAAACGTCTTGGTGAAGCTGGCGGAGGCGCCCAGGGGCGCCCCGTTCAGGCGGAACTCGCGGAAGGCGTAGCGCAGGGGCGGGTTGGTGACGGCCAGGGGCGCGGTCAGGGTGAGGGATTGGCCGTTGTTATAGACGCC
>JAKLEJ010000048.1 GCA_022711695.1 Verrucomicrobiota bacterium
GGCCAGCCAGGCGGAATATGCGGTGGAGACCTCGATGGTGACCGACTGAGTGACGCTGTTGCCATCGAGATCGGTGGCGCGCACGGACACGAGAGTCAGCCCCCCAAAGAGGTTGGTGGGGGCGATCACGAGGTTGGTTCCCTCAATGGCGAGACTGACGAGGCCGGTGACGCTCGATCCGGACACGGCAAAGGTCAAGGGCTCGATGCGGGCGACGGAGTTGACGAGCACAAGCTTGGTTTGATCGAGGGTTGGCGGGGCGGGCGGCGGGGTGTCCATGGGCCAGTCATCGAATTCGGTCGCCGCGCCATCGACGTTGACGAGATAACTGGCGCGAGGCAGGGCCGCGATGGCCGCGGCCACGGCCAGGCCGCCGCCGCAAACCCGGCCAAAGGCGGTAAAGCCTCCGTTCTGGTTGTCGAGGTTTGCGGAATTGTCCGAGAGGTTGACGAACCACTGGTCGGTGGCGCTGTTGGGGTTGCCGCCCAGCTTGGCCATGGCCACCGTGCCGCGGAGATTCGAGATGCCGGGTTCGTTGGTGGGGCTGGGGTCGGTGGGGATACGCGTCAGATTGGGCGGAGCGGGCTTGAACCCGCCGCCCTGGACAATGAAGCCCGGCACGGAGCGGTGGACGATGGAGTCATCGAAGTCGGCGCGCGCGACGTAGTTCAAAAAGTTTGAGACGGTTTGGGGGGTGGCTGTGGCATGGAGCGCCACATCGAATGTTCCCTTGGTGGTGGCAAAGCGAACGGCCCGCTCGGTATCCGGATCGGCGAAATAGGCGTTCAGCGGCAATGACAGGACCGACCCTGTCGGCTGGAGGGTTTGCCGGGGAATGGGCGCGGAAATCACCGGCGCTCCGGGAGGGTGGATGACGCGCAAGACCAGCGGCTTGGAGAGGACGCCCCAGGCGGGGTAGCGGACCTGCATGGTGAGGTTGAAGACGCCGCTACGGGCCGGGGCGCCCGTGATCTGGCGGGTGGCAGCCGAGAAGGTCAATCCCTCCGGCAACAGGCCGACCAGATCGAAGGACTCCGGCGCCGCGCCGTCGGAAGAGGCTGTCAGGGTGTAGGAGAAGGACTGTCCCACGACCGCAGGGTGATACCCCCGGCTGGTGAGGCCGGGCATGGTCACCGAAACGATTGGAGAATCGCCCACGCCCAAGTCGTTGTAAGCTTCGACCACGAACTGGTAGGTCGTGCCGATGGCGGCGCCGGAGAAACTCTGGCTGGTGGTGTTGGCTGCGAGGGGGTTTCCGAGCTGATAAAACGCCCCTGACGGATCCGTCCGATAGCCAATCGCAAAGCCGGTCTCGTTGTCCGCCGTGTCCGCCCAGTTGAGCGTAAAGGCGGTGGGACTGGTCACGGTGACGGTGAGATTGGAGGGCGCGCCGGGAGGAGCGCGCTCCACGAGGTAGCAAAGCTGGTCAGTGCCGTAGATGTCATTCCACTGGCCGGCCTGGCCGATCTTGGTCGTGCCGCTGCGGGGCCAGGCCTCGAGGGCAAAGCCGGCGCGGTTTTGCAGGCTGTTGTAGTTGTCCGGCTCCGGCCCGGCCGAGCTTGGCGTGCCGCGGCCCCAGTTGGCGTAGAGGCCGTTGGTGGGGGCGCCGTTCTTGCCGCCGACCCAGAAAGAAGTTGCGTTGCTGGCCCGGCTGATCCAGGCGTAGCTGCCCTCGGTCAGTTCGCGTCCGCCGATCCAGACATAAACCGCGTTGCCACCGTCGCTGGCCGTCGCGGCGATCCCTTTCCCGAGCAAGTTGGTGAGGATGGCCTGGTTCTCGGCGGCGTCGTCGATGCGCGCCAGCGCGCCGCCCCGCGCCACCGCGTCGCTATGGGCGCTGTCCCAGTTGCGCGGCGTGGTCACGAGGATGTAAGAGTGGCCGTTATAGCCGAAAGTGAAATCGCCCCGGGCCGCAAGCGGGGCCACCAGGGTCAGGGCCGTCAACAGCGCGAAGCAAAGAGGTCGTTGCATGCTGCGGCTGGCTTTAGCACAGAAGGGGGCGGTACGGCGAGGGTATTTCGCCCCGGCAACCGCCGGGCAGAAACTGGGGCTTGCGTTTCGGCCGGCTCGCGGTTTCTTTAAGCGCAAGTATGGAAGAATCGAACGGTCAGGCGGAGCGGAACGGTTTGCGGCGGCTCAGCCGCCGGGAGGCCCTTGGGCGGCTGGGGGCGGGCGCGCTGCTGGCGGCGGGCCTGGGACCGGGGGCCTGGGGCCTGCGGGCTGGGAAAGGCGAGTCCAAAGGCTTCCGGTTCATCGCCGTGAACGACACGCACTGCATGTCGCCCGAGTGCGGGCCCTGGCTGGAGCGGGCCGTGCGGCGCATGAAAGAGGAGGCGCCGGACTTCTGCCTGCATTGCGGGGATCTGACCGAGCACGGGGAAGCGGAACGCCTGGCGACGGTGCGCGAGGTCTTCAAGGGTCTGCGCGCCCCGCTCCATCCGGTGCCGGGCAATCACGATTACCTGACCCAGACGGATCGCTCGCCCTATGAACGGCTGTTTCCGGGCCGGATCAACTACTGGTTCGAGCATTGCGGCTGGCAGTTTGTGGGGCTGGACACCACCGAAGGCCAGCGCTACGAGAAAACGATGATCCAGCCGGCGACGTTCCGGTGGCTGGACCGGACCCTGCCGCGGCTCGATTCGCGCAAGCCCACGGTGATTTTCACGCATTTCCCGCTGGGCGAAGCGGTGAAGATGCGGCCGGGCAACGCCGAAGAAGCCCTGGTCCGCTTCCAGGGGTTCAACCTGCGGGCGGTCTTCTGCGGGCACTGGCACGGCTACACCTTGCGCACGGCCGGCGAGGCCTTCGCGGTCACCAACCAATGCTGCGCGTTGCGCCGGAGCAACCATGATCGCAGCCCGGCCCGGGGGTTCTTCGTGTGCGAGGCGCGCGAGGGCGTGGTCAGCTACCGTTTTGTGGAGTGCCGTCTCACGCCCGCCGAAGAAGCCCTGCTGGCGGCGCCCAGGAAGTAGCCCGAGTCTCCCGGAGTATCCCCCGGCCATCCCTTATCGTTTGAGTGGAATCTGGCGCGTGATGACGCCTGAGCCGCTCACTTCGATCGTTCCCTGCTGGCCGGACCAGTTGTCCAGGTGCAGCACGATGCGGCGCGGGGGAGTGCGGCTGGGCGGGGTCAGTTTCAGGGTGGCGGCGGCGCCGTCCCGGGTCACCGCCAATTCGAGGGTGAGCGGGCCGAACTCGGTGGCCACGCCGCGCAGCCGGGTGACGCAGCCGGGCTTGACCCAGCAAGCCGGCATGCCCTCGAAGAGGTGAAGGTCCGCGTCGCGTTCCAGGGCCAGGCAATTCCGGGTGAGGCGGATGAATTCGGCGCTGGCCCAGTTGTGCGGCATGTCGCCGACCACGGCGGAGCCCTTGCCGACGGGCATCTGCTCCTCGCGCCAGACCAGCAGCGGCGAGGCATGGTTGCCGAAATGGTGGAGGGTCTCGGAGGCCTTTCGGCCGTCGCCCAGCCAGAGCCAGGCGTGGCCATAGAACGACGCGAAGTAGTTCCAGATGCCATCTTTGAGCCAGCCGGTGTCCAGCACCAGGCCCTGGCATTCCACGGCGCGCAGCATGGCCATGTTGCCCTGCAGGAGCGGGTCCGCGGCGGCGAACACCTTGCCCGGAAACACGGCATGGCAAAACGCCCACTGGGCCTTCTGCGGAGGAATGCCCTCGCCCTTGGCCATGCGGATGGGCACGTAGCGATTGCCGCGCGCATCGGCGCGGGTGTCGCGTTCGGCGGCCCGGCGGAAGGCCTGGTAGAAGTCGTCGTATTCCTTCTCCCAGGCGTTGGCGATGCCGTCCTCGCGGAGCCAGCGCGCCGCCTCGATGGCCGCCCGCATCCCCGCGAGGGTCCAGTAGATATTGGTGTATTCCGGCACCCGGTCGGCCAGGCCGCCATCGCTGAAGCCATCGGGAATCAACCCGGCATTGGGGGCGCCGGCGGGGACCATCCCGCGCATCTTGCGGATGAATTCGAAGCCGCGCACGAACTTCGGCCAGACCTGCCTCAGCCAGGCCGGGTCCCCGGTCAACCGCGCGTGGCGTGCCACCGCCCAAAGCACGATGCCGGTCTCCTTCCAGTGGCCGTCCATGAGCATGAACCCCCCGTCTTCGCGCTGAAAACTGAGCAGATACTGGATGCCGGCGCGGGCTTCATCGAGGCGCCCGAGGAAGGAGACGGCCTCGAGGATAAAGGAGCCGTCCACAACCCACAGGCCGCGGTAGCAGGTGGGGCCCACCTGGAAGGCGGGGAGTCCCTTCTTGATTTCGCGGGCTTGGTAGATGTTGCGCGCGGAGGAGTCCAGCAGCGCCTGCACGCCCGCATCGGGCACTTGAATGGCGCCGTAAGGCAGGTCGGCTTTCTCCCAGTAGCCGACGCTCTGGCGGCGGAGGGACCGGGCATGGGCGGCGCTGCGGGGGATGGCCGAGGCGCCCCCGCCGCGGGCCACGCCGTAGGCCAGCGTGAGGGTCTGACCGGCAGCCAGGGCGCGGCTGCGCAGATGCACCGTCGCCTTGCGCGCCCCGACCTTTTCCACCCGCTCGAATTCCTCGGGCAACCGGATGGACGTGGCGGCCCCAATGAACACGTGGCGGCGGTCCGCGCCGGTGAGAATCGGCTGGGTGCTCTCGATGGTGAGGGTGGGGTCGGCCGTGGCTTCCACAGAGGACCGGTTGCGCATCCGGACCACGAGGAGGTCGTGCCGCGGCGGGTTCATCCCCTGAACCTGTCCGCCGCATTCCACCCGCAGCAAAGGCTGCTTTGGGCTTTGTCCACGGACCAGGTCGGCCGGTTTCGGAGCCTCCCCTTCGCGGAAGACCCACAGCAGGTTCAGAATGGTGTTCTTATCGGTGGCGGCCGCGGCCGCGCCCACACTCGCCTCGATCCAGCCGTCGCCGTCCTCATCCCGGGCCGTGAAAACGAAAGCGGCCGGCACATTGCGCCCTTTCTCGGCGATCAGATCGACCGTGCGAACGGTCTGGCCTTCCAGCTTCAGATCGAGGATCCGCTTGGCCGCGTTCGTATGCCAGCCTTCACAGAGTCCAAACACCACGGAATAGCGCTCGCCCTTCCTGGCTGCGAACCGGTAGCCCACCGATGAATTGAAACCGACGGCGATGTCACGAAAGGCGGCGTCGGCCTCCGGAGGCGGGGAGGCCCAGCCCGTCTGCCCTCCGAAGCTGCCGACTTTCTCGAAAGACAATTCGGGGGCTTGTTTACGTGCCGCCGGGATGGGAGGGGCTACGGCGAAGGCCTCTTCGGCAATCTCGAAAGCGTCGGTTTCCCGGCGCGTCTGGACGATGGGCACGCGCGGGGACAGCAGACTCTGCCCCAGCCACTTGGGATCGCCGTTGATGCCGGCCGAAATCCGGGTGGTGAAGCCGGCATGTGGCCCCGGGTAATCATAGAGCAGGCCCCCGGAACGATCCACGAGCGTCTTTTGCCAGTCGTCGGGGAGGCAGATGGAGGTCTGCCATTCCGGGGGTTGGTAACGGAAATCGATCTTCCACGGGTCCGGCTCGGGGCCGCCCTGGGCAAAGCCGACAAGGACAGATCCGGCCAGGGAGAGGGGGAACAACGGTAAACGGAATGGCGAACGGCACACGCGTGGCTTCATAGTCTTCTGGGGGGTCGTTTTAGCCTCACCCGAGCCCAATGACAAGCAAGGCTTTGACGTTCAAGTTCGGGCGCTGCAGCCCCCCCTGCCCGCCAGCTTCTGGGCGTGCGGAGCCCCAGGACCGACGCCTTTCGTCCGCCGCAAGCCGGCTGCGTGTTCGGCGATTGGCCGCGGCCGCGGAGCGCCCGCGAGGTTTCCGCCGATTCGGAAGCCGATTCTTTCTTTGACCTGGGCACGGAACTTTTCGTAGGTTGACGTGTTCCTTGTGGGTGACAACGCAAGGCGTTAGATAGATGGCTGTACCATCGTTAAGCAGTGTGGTTGCGCAGGCGCTTTTGGCCGCCCCCGACCGGGTGGCGAGCTGGACGAAAGCCTGGCGGGTGGCCACGGAGAGCGGCTCGACCGAGTCGCTGATCGACTTTGTGTGCCGCGAGAGCGGCACGACGGAGGAGGCGTTCCTGCAGCAACTGGCCCGGGTGCTGGACTGGCCGTTTGTGGATCTGCGCAAGAACCAGGCGCCGGTGGAAGCCCGCAACAAGATCTCAACCAAGGTGGCGTTCCAGTACTGCGCGCTGCCCACGGATTTTCAGGACGGGATCCTGCAGGTGACGGTGTGCAACCCGTTCGATCTCTCGATGATCAGCGCGGTGGAATACGACGCGCACGCGCCGGTGGAGTTTGCCCTGGCCTCGAAGATCGAGATCGAGAAGGCGCTCAAGAAGTACTATGGCGTGGGGGCGGAAACGCTGGACGAGCTGCAGAAGGACGACGAGGAGCCCATCGAGCTGATGCTCGAGGACAAGGAGATCACCGAAGGCGACCAGGAGGCCAGCGTGATCAAGTTCGTCAACCAGATCATCTGGGAGGCGTTCAAGGACCGATCGACGGACATCCACTTCGAGCCGGCGGAGGACGAGCTGCGGATTCGCTACCGCATCGACGGCATCCTGCACCAGACGCCCATGCCGCCGCAGCTCAAACGCTACCAGGCGGCCATCATCTCGCGCATCAAAGTGATGAGCGGGATGAACATCGCCGAGAAGCGGCTTCCCCAGGACGGCCGCATCAACGTGCGGATCAAAGGCGAGGAACTGGACATCCGCGTCTCGACGGTGCCCACGGTCTATGGCGAGAGCGTCTCGCTGCGGCTGCTGACCCGCGGCAAGATTTTCCTCAGCCTGGACAAACTGGGCTTTTCGCCGATGGAGGAGGCGTCCATTCGGGAGATCATCGTGAAGCCGCACGGGATCTTTCTGGTGACGGGACCGACGGGCTCGGGCAAGTCCACCTCGCTGTATGCGTTCCTGAGCTCGATCAACTCGGTGCAGAAGCGCATCATCACGATCGAGGAGCCGGTCGAGTATGAGCTCAAGGGCATCAACCAGATCGCCGTGCGGCCGGACATCGGGCTGACGTTCGCGATGGGGCTGAGGCACATCCTCCGCCAGGACCCGAACGTGATCATGGTGGGAGAAATCCGCGACCTGGAGACGGCCGAGATCGCCATCCGCGCGGCGCTGACCGGGCACCTGGTGTTCAGCACGCTGCACACCAACGACGCGCCCAGCGCGTTCACCCGGCTCATCGACATGGGCATCGAGCCCTTCCTGGTGGCTTCGTCGGTCGAGGCGATCATGGCCCAGCGCCTGGTGCGCACCATCTGCCCGGGCTGCAAGACGGAGCAGAAGGTCGAGCCGGACTACCTTCTCCGAATCGGCTTTCCCGAGAACGAGATCGGGACGGCGAAGTTCTGGCATGGGGCCGGATGCGAGGATTGCCGCCAACTGGGTTACCAGGGGCGGATGGGCATCTACGAACTGCTGCTGCTCAACGAGACGATCCGGCCGCTCATTCTGAGCCGGGCGGCGGCCTCGACCATCGCGCAGCGCGCCATTGAAACGGGCATGCGCACCCTGCGCGTGGACGGCTGGAACAAGGTGCGCGCGGCCAAGACGACCATCCAGGAGGTCCTGCGCGTGACCCAAACCGAGGAGCATCTCAAGTCGCTCATGGAGGACAAGACGTGAGCAAAGCGAGCCGTCCACACGAGGAACAGCAGCGGCGCACCCCTGGCGGCCGCGCCCGGCGGCCCGCGGCGTTCCCCCTCTAAGCCATGGCTCGCTGGCATTCCTGCAACGTCTTGCGCGCCACCGGCGACGACCGCGAGTTGTGGAGCTTCCACGCGGCGGGCGAGGCCTTCAAGCTGTCGCGCCGCGAACTCAAGCTGCCCACCGAAGCGCTCCCCGCCCGGCTCGTCGGGAAGGACTGGCAGACGCTTTACCAGAAGAAGCTCAACGTGGCCTGGCTGCCGTCGGATCGGGTCTTCCTGAAGGTGGCGCAAATCCCGGCGGCCAACGAGGCCGAGGCCCAGTCCATGCTGGACCTGCAATTGGAGAAGCTCTCGCCCCTGCCGGTGCAGCAGGTGGTATGGACCTTCGACCTGCTGCCGGGCAAGAGCGGTCCCTTGCGCACGGCGGTGGTGGTGATCGCCGAGCGCAGCTACGTGGAGCAGTTTCTGGGCAAGCTCGAGGAGCAGGGCTACCAGGCCGACCGCCTGGAGGCCCCGATCGTGGACCAACTGCGCGCGACCAAGCCGGACCGGAACGGCGTCTGGATTCATCCGGGGCTGGGGCCGGACCGGCAGTCGTGCCTGCTGGCGTGGTGGTATGGGGGTACATTGCATAACGTGACCCTGCTGCGCGTGCCGCCGGAGCCCGAGTCCGGGCGCTACCTGCGGCAGCAGATTGCGCAGATGGCCTGGGCGGGAGAGCTGGAAGGCTGGATCACCGGGCCGCCGCGGCAGGTGCTGGTGGCGGGACCCGAGCTGGCGGTGACGTGGGAGCCCTGGCTGCGGGGCGAAGGTGAACCCGTGGAATTGGCGGCGCCCATCCCGCCGGAAGAGGTGGCGGCGCTGACGGCCTCGCGGGCAGCCAGCCCGCTGCCGCGCCCGAGCCTGCTGCCGGCCGAGCATACGGCGCGCTACCGCCAGCAGTTCATCGACCGCATCTGGATGCGGAGCCTGGGAGTGCTGCTGGGGCTGGTGATCGCGGGCACGCTGGTGTACCTGGGGGCCCTGCAGTTGCTGCGGCTGCAGGTGAACAAGATCGAGAAGGATTACCTCGCCCAGGGCATCCTCTACACCAACGTGATGAAGACCAAGGCCGAGGTCCAGGTGCTCCAGGACCAGATCGACCTGCAGTACGCCGCCCTGGAATGCTGGCGCGCGGCGGCCACGCTGCTGCCGAGCGAGCTGACGCTGGAGAGCTTCAATTTCCAGCGGGGCAAGACCCTGCTGATCTCGGGAACCGGCCCGGCCGAATCCTCGAAGAGCGCCGGAGACTATTCCGAAGCCCTGGGCAAGAGCGTTTACAAGGATCAACCCATCTTCAGCAAGGTGAACTCGCCGCCGGACATCCGGACCGTGCCCGGGCAGGGGCTGCGCTGGAACCTGACGGCGGAGCTGAAACGGAACACCACCGAATGAGCTCGTTCATCGACAAATTGAACCTGCGTCCCGGCGAGCTGCGGCTGGTGGTGCTGGTGGGTTCGGTGGTGGTGGTGGTGCTCTACGCGCTGTTTGTCTATCCGGAATTCAAGGAGTGGGGCCGGCTGCAGAAACGGAAGGACGAGATCCAGACGGCCCTGCAGCGTTACCAGAAGGAAATCCAAAAGGAGGGGGCCTACCGGAAAGAGCTGGCGCAGTTGCAGGAGAAGGGGGCCCGGGTGGACAGCGAGGCGCAGGCCCTCGAGCTCTCGCGCACCGTGCAATCCCAGGCGGCCTTGAACGGCGTGTCCGTCAACAGCTATGCCGCCGCCCGCGTTCCCGCGGGTAGCGGAGGCAAGACCAACGCCTTCTTCGAAGAGCAAACCGGCACGATGAACTTCGTGGCGGAGGAGACCGCGCTGGTGAGTTTCCTGTATGCGTTGAGCTCGGGCAACTCGCTGATCCGGGTGTCCAGCATGAATCTGGGGCCCGACCCCAGCCGGATGAAGCTGATGGGCAACATGACCCTGGTGGCGAGCTTCCCCAAGAAAGCACAGGCGAAGGCCGCCGCCCCGGCCGCCGCCAGCCCGGGTCCTGGCAAAGCCGCCCCCGCCGGCAGCGGCCCCAAATCCATTTCCGCCGCGGTCTCGGCGAGCGTGAAGCCCGCAGCCACAAACGCCGCCGCCAAGGCATCCTGGTGGAGCAAGCTCAAGGGAGTCTTCAGCACGGGCAAGTCCACCAACGCCCCGCCCAAAAAGGCCGTCGCGACCAACGCGCCGCCGGTCAAGAAATAGAGTGCAACGTCGAACAGGCCATATGAAAGCCATGAAACTCCTGCTGGCGATGCTCTGGATGGCGGCCGCTGCCGCCGCCCAGACCCCCGCCCCCACTGGACCCGCTCCAGCTGGAGCCGTCGCCCCCCCTCAAGGCCCCGCCGCGCAAACCGCCCGCACCAACCTGATGTCGGAAGTGCTGCGCAAGCGCTTGATGGCGCTGACCAACCAGGCCGGACGCTCGACCAACAGCCTGGCGCTGAGCGGACTCACCAACCCGGCGGGCGCCGCCCGTCTGCCGGGGGGCGCGCCTGTGGCCGCCACCCCCACCGCCTCGACCAAGGCCGCGCTTCCGCCTGCCGCCCCGGGGGCGAGCCCGACCAACGTCGCTGAAGCCATCATCCCCGCCCCGACCGCCAACCCCAGCATCCGGACAGCCCCCACCAACACAGCGGCCGCCTCCAGCGCCTTGGCGCCAGCCGCCGCCTCCGCCGCCGCTCCGACCAACACGGGGGCGGTTACCGCCGCGGCCGCCGCATCGACCAACGCGGCCACGATTTCCCGCCCGAGGCCCTTCGCCGGGCTGACCAACCGAAGCCCGGTTGCGCCCGGGGCTCCCGTGGCGGCGACCGCTTCCAACGCGCCTGCGCCCGCGGGCCCCGGCACGCCCGCCCCCGGCGCGGCGGCGCCCGACGCCTCGCGCCCCAAACCCGGGGCCCTGGTGGTCCAACCCCTGCCCGGAGGCGGCACGACCAATATCATCGCCAGCGGCCTGGATCCGGACGAATTGCTGGCTCTCGGCCAGGTGCGGTTTGCGGAGGCGGAACTGACGCAGGTGCTGGACTTCTATTCCGAATGGACCGGACGCACGATCCTGCGGCCGGCGGCGCTGCCGGCCGTCAAGATCACGCTGCGCGCCCAGACCCCCCTGACCCGCCGCGAGGCCATTCAGGCGCTCGAGGCCGTGTTCGCGATGAACCAGATCACCACCGTCCCGATGGAAGACAAGTTCGTCAAGGTGATCGCCTCGGCGCAGGCGGGGCAAGCCGGCGGCCGGCCGGTGACGTCGCCCGATAAGATTGCCGAGTTCGGCCCGTTCACGACCCACATCGTGCAACTGAAATATGCGGATCCCAAGGAAGTCATGGCGGTCATTCAGCCCTTTTCGCAGACGCCGAACAGCATTGTGGCGGTCACCACCGGCCAGATCCTGGTGCTGCGGGATTATGCGGAAAACATCAAGCGGATGCTGGAATTGATCGAGAAAGTGGACGTGATGGTTCCGACGCAGTTTGACCCGGTGGTCATTCCGATCAAGTACGCGCTGGCCTCGGACATCCAGTCGGTGCTCGGCAGCCTGTCGGCGGGCGGCGGGGGCGGACTGACGGTGGGCAGCAGCGCCGGCGGGGGGCGTTCGAGTGGCGGGACGCTGGGCGGGGGGGGGCGCAGCGGCGGTTTCGGCAGCACCATGGGCAGCGGAGGGTTGGGAGGGCAGGGTTACCAGCAAGGTTACCAGCAGGGAATGAACCCCATGGGAACCACGGGAGGGATGGGCACGAGCGGCGCGGGCGGCAGCCTGGCTGGCGCCCGCTCGTCGTTTGCGCAGCGCGTGGGCAATATTGTGCGGAGCGCCTCCACCGGGGCCGGGGGCGGCGGCGACATCATGGTGATCGGCATGGCCAAGATCATCGCCGACGAGCGGACCAATTCGCTGCTGATCTTCGCGGACAAGCAGGACCTGGGGATGATCACCAACATCATTGCAAAGCTGGACGTGGTGCTGGCGCAGGTGCTGATCGAGGGAATCGTGGCCGAGGTGGGTCTGAATGACAACTTCGTGGCGGGCGTCAGCATGAAGCAGCGCACCCCGAGCCAGGTGGGCGACTTCACCGGCATCGGCGCCATCAACCCGGCCAGACTGTCCAACAAGGCCGCCTTCACCTCCTCCGGCGACAGCAACGGCCTGGCCGGACTGGCCGAAGGGTTTACCTACGTGTTCCAACTCGGCAACGACCTGGACGTGGCGGTCGCGGCGATGGCGGGCGACAGCCGGGCCCAGATCATCCAGCGGCCGCGCGTGATCACCTCGCACGCCAAGGAAGCCAGCATCTTCGTGGGCGAGACCCGGCCCTACATCACGGGAGGTTATTACGGCGGGGGCGGCTACGGCTACGGCGGCTACGGCGGCAATTACTCGCAGTACCAGCAGCTCCAGATCGGCATTAACCTCTCGATCCTGCCGTTCATCAACTCGGAGGGATTGGTGGTGATGGACATCCGGCAGCGGGTGCAGGGCATCAAGGGCAGCGTGCAAATCAACGGCAACGACGTGCCGATCACCAGCGACAAGGAGGCCACCGCCTACATTGCCGTGCGCGATCGGGACACCGTGCTGCTGGGGGGCTACATCAACTCGGACATCTCCAAGAGCCATGCCGGGGTGCCCTGGCTGAAGGACATCCCGCTGATCGGGGCGTTGTTCAAGTCCCACAAGAGCGACAGCGGCCGCACAGAAATGGTCCTCCTGGTGAGGCCGACCGTGCTGAACACCCCCGAAGCCGCCGCCACCGCCACGGCGCTGGAGCGCGACGCCATGCCGGGCATCCGCCACGCCGAAACCGAGTACGACAAGCAGACGCGCGAGGAGGCCGACAAGCTCAAGGTGGAGCGCGAGCAGCAGCTCGATCAGGACCAGAAGAAGGCCTCCAAACAGAAGAAGGCCTCGGCTGGCAAGGGCTTTTAAGGCGCCGGGCAGGAGAGAAACCACCAGGATGTTCATCCGGGAGACCATGGCGCAAAGACTGGGAGCGGCCGCGCGGCGCGCGCTCGGGTGCGCGGCGTTCCTGGCGGCGCTGGCGCAGGGCCTGGCCCAGACGGCAATCCCGCCCGGCGACCCCGCCTTGCTGGAGGCGGCGCTGAAGGCGGGGGGCGAAGTGGTGTTCGACGAGGACGGGACCACCACCCTGACCAAGACACTGGTCATCTCGACCAACGTGATTCTGGACGGAGGCGGCCACGAGGTGACGGTGAGCGGGCAGGCCAGCCTGACGACCGCGACCAACATCTCGACCAACGTGTTCAACCGCGAGGTGTGCATTACCAACCAGGTGGTGACCAATATTGTCACAACCAACATTTTTGGTTTCCTGGAAACCAACCAGGTGGTCACCAACATCGTGGTGTGCATCGACGTGCCCTCCACCAACATCAGCACCAACGTCACCATCGTGGCGGAAGGCTTCGGCCTCTTTTCGGTGAGCCCGAACGTCCAATTTACCCTGCGCAACCTCACCCTCACCAAGGGGCTTCGGTCCAAAGGCGGAGCGGTCTTCAACCGCGGAACGCTGACGGCGAGCAATTGCGACTTCAACGGCAACTACGCGGTGGGCACCAACGGTCGCGCCGGAGCCAACGGGACCTATTCCCAGCACGGCGTCGGGGGCGATGGAGGAGGGGGAGGGGCCGGGGAAGGCGCCCAAGGCGGGGCCATCCACAACCTCGGGACGGCCGTGGTGCAGCAGAGCCGCTTCCTGACCAATGCAGCC